>CAKQTE010000041.1 GCA_934276485.1 uncultured Spirochaetales bacterium
CTTCTTTCTTCTCTTGGTCTTAATCTTCCTGAAGCTCAGATTAGTGTGAAACTCAAAAAGTCTTATACCAAAAAGAAACCTAAAGAGTGATGCTATTAGGTACTACAGTGAAGAACATGGGAAACTACTGATAAAACAATCTTAAATTGTTCTTAAACGAATTTATCACTGATTTTCAATAACAAATCCTTGTCTTTTCTTTATATTCTAATTTTAACATATCTAATAATTTAAGTCCAATGAAATCGTCTTGAAAATAAAAAAATAAAGACAGATTCAGAGCCTCTCATCCCACAGCTGAAGCTTGTGGGCTTTCTCTGCTAGATATCGTAATTTTTATATTACTCTCAACAGAAAAAAAATGAGCCGCTCTAAATTGAACGACTCTATCGATTAGTATGCCTTTGAAGCATGCATCTTTCTAACCTTCTTCATCTGCTTTCTAGCAAGAGCTTTGTTCTTGCGGTTAAGGATTGTAGAGGGCTTTTCATAGTACTCACGCTTTTTCCATTCGCGAATGATACCTTCTTTCTCGACCATTCTCTTGAAGCGCTTGATTGACTTCTCTAGTGGTTCGTTGTCATCAACTTTTACGTATGCCATATTCTAAATCACCCCCTTTCCCTATCCTGGGTCGGAATCCTCAAACATAATACGGAATTACACATCACATGTCAACAAGCGGTTCCATCTCTGAGACAAGTATTTGTTCTCTTCCTTCACCCTTCCAATAGTTTATGTCAGGAGAAAATACCAAGGAAACATGACGGCCTTTGAAGAACTCTTCCCTGTTGTAGCAATTCCACCATAAAGCAGGCCATGAATAGCGGCCAAAGCGAAGCATCAATCTTAGATGCTTTGGGTTTGATCCCAAGCAATAAGCATCCTCGATTACTGCATCCTTTATATATAGCTTCAATGGAACATTTTCCTGTCCAAATGGTTCCATATAGCGATTGAGATTCCAGATATCGAGATTCATGTACTCAGGAGGAATCTCGGCATCGGCATCTATCGTGACTTCTTTCTTCTCCTCTTCTGGAGATGATAGGATCTTCTCCTTCACAGATGACATAAATTCATCTTTGTTGATGATATTCATAGAAAATCCTGCTGCATATCTGTGTCCGCCATAGTCTTCAAATAGATACGAGAAATCCGAAAGGAAATCACGAGCATTCCAAGGGTCCTTACAACGCATTGATGCAGACACCCTGCCCTCCTGCATAGATGCAAGTACCAACACAGGAACATCATATTCATTTGATAGCTTTGATGAGAGAGTACCTGTCAGTCCTCTAGGAATACCATCGTCTTCGATCAAGATGAATCTATGCCCTAGCTCATCGTAGCTTTCCTGGGCGATGTCCTTTATTTGGCTCAATGCCTGCTCTTCGCTTTTTTGTCTTTGCACATTCAGGTTCAACAGCTGATCAGCAAGGATCTCACTCTTGCTTCTATCTTCAGAAAGCAAAAACTCCACAGCTTTGTCTGGAGCTCCCATTCTGCCAGCAGCATTCAACACTGGAGCGATCTTGTATGAGATATCGTGAGCTGTAAGAGGTCGTCCGATCATGTTCTGTTTTGCCAATAGATATTGCAGTGGCATCATTGGCTTTTTCGACAGTAGCTTTAGGCCTTTCTTGACGATCAATCTATTTTCGCCAGTCATTGGCATCAGATCAGAAATCGTGCCAATAGCCTCAAGCTCCATGATCTCTTCAAACTCTTTAGATAGCTCCGGATAAGTATATATTGATAAAGACTTGAATAGAGAGATCAAAGTCTCAAGCTCTTTATCCAAGTGAACGTATTTCGCAGCTCGTGATATATACGACAGCTCATATAGGCTCTTGCCCTTTATTGACGGCATTACCTTCTCAAGCTGTGGACGAATATCCACAAGCGATATGTCCACACCTTTTCCAAATACCTTTGAAAGCATTGCCATCTCTGTATCCACATCGAGAACAAGAATCGGAAGACCAGCTGAAAGAAATGAAAAAAGATCTGAATCAATGGAAGATATGTCCCCATCTAGGACCTCGGTTGAGATTCTATCAACTTCCAGAAGATTATCCATCTTTACAGCAGATACCCTTATTGTTCCATTGCCTGGTTCTGCATGTAGTAGTATTACTGGAGAATCAAATAAAGATGTGGATGCAAAGTTCAATGCCCATACAAGCTTTGATGCTACAGCGCACCCTGCAAGGCTATCATATGTAAATCCAGAGCCTTCAAGCTTTGGATCCAGTATTGCTGTTGCAGGAGGAAGCTTCTCGCCTGGAATATGGTGATCTGTAACAATTACAGACACCCCTTCCTTTTCAAGAGCCTTGATCTCCTCAATAGCACTTATGCCATTATCAACTGTTATTAAAAGAGTAATACCGCAAGAGAGAATCTCGTCCACGATATCTTTCGTGAGTCCATAGCTCTCGTCTCCGACAGGCACTCTGAACGACAGGTTCTTTGCACCCATCTTCTTCAAACCCTTGTACATTATTGCAGTTGCAGTAACTCCATCCACATCCCTATCACCAAAGATGAGGATCTTCTCATCTTCATCGATAGCTTCCTGTATTCGCTCAACTGCTGTATATACATCCTCTACAGAGAATGGAACATTTTGATAAAGAAACTCATCTTCTAAATAATAGATTATATCTTTTTCCTCTACACCTCTTCGCTCTAGAATTGTGGCAAGAAGCAAAGGAACAGAATAACGCTCTGCTATACGCCTGACAGAATCTGGTCTGCAGGATGGAATGTTAACTTTCATATATAAAAACCTTATCTATAACTGAACCAAAAGCCCAGATTCCAAGGTCTTCAGATTTGCAGGAAAAACTAGCTTCAATGTACGAAGTAAATACCTGAAGATTCTTTGAATCTGTTGATCACTGATTCCTAGTGCCAAACACTCAGAAAACTTCAACTCAAGAACACGCGCACAGAACGCTCTTGCATTTTCTGGAAGAATCAATGTCTTATCCATAGTATCACATTCAGAGCAAACTGCCACTCTATCATGTGATGAAAATCCGAGGATTTCATCTTTAGCGTACACACGTCCGCAGCATGGACAATGCTTGAAATCAGCACACATGCCACTATGCTTTAGATATTTCAATAAGAATGATGACGCAACCAAATCAGGATTATGATCCTCCAATCCATCCAATGCATCAACTAAAAGTGAGTATATATATCCATCGCTATCACGACTTTTGATTATTATCTCAGAGATCAATGATGATACCGCGATAGTCTCTATGGATGAAAATACATTCTCATGCGTTGCAATGACATCAATATCCTTTAGGGAGATCTGACCATTCTCGCCCTTTTGATACAAGGAGAAATTGCCCTCTGTATATAGAGGCGCTTTCACGCTCTTGATGCTCTTACGAGAGCCAAAAGAGTAGCACTTGATTATTCCTCTATCTGGAGTGAGAAGCCAAAGGAGCCTGTCAGAGGCTCTAACGCTCTCTGTCTTTATTACAATAGCAAGTCCTTTTGAATCTCTTTCCATGGTTTTTAAGATAGAAAACAGTGTTGAAAGTGTCAATAAAAGCAGATTGATGTTAAGATAAACGCCATGAAGCGAATTTGTTTGATTCTTCTATGTGCATTAATTCCACTTACTATATATTCTGCATCGATCAACAATGATTTGATTGATGTCAGGGATGATTTATTTGATAGCGAAAAAGAACTTGAGGAGTTTCAATTCAAGACAACCCTTACAAAAGCAGAAGAGCAATACTATGATGAAGTAGATATATATCTATTAACAGGAGGACCTGGTTCTCTTGTGTGGGAAAACTTCGGACACTCTGCATTTGTCGTAAAGCTTCCAGATAGACCGTATATCGCATTCGATTATGGAATCTTCTCATTCGGAAAGGGATTTTATAAAAACTTCGCTCTTGGACGCTTATATTACTCTGTAATGGTAAGCTACGCAGAATATCGTGATTTAAGTCTTAAAAGCGATGATAGATCCGTTAGCTATCTTCCATTAACCCTAAGCGCCCTCGAGAAGTGCAATCTATTGGAATTCTTGGAGTACAACACACAAGACGAGAACAGTACTTATCTATATAACTACTATCTGGACAATTGTGCAACGCGCCTAAGGGATTCGTACTCTGCTGTCACAAATGGAGACTTTGAAGCATGGGCAAAAGCACAAGATGCAAAAGAGAGCTTACGCTCATATTCAAAGCGCTATCTATCGCGCTCCTCGCTTCCTATCACTTGGGCTATAAACTATCTACTAGGACCAATTGTCGATAAGCCAATATCAAGGTGGGAAGCAATGTTCCTTCCAGATGAGCTTGATGCCGCACTAGAGGATTATCAAGGAAATGAAGCGTATGTTGAATATGAATCAGAGACAAGAAAAGAGACTCCGAAGACATACAACTTCTTTCTCTACTCCATTCTATTTGCTCTTATTCTAACGCTTCCAATATTGCTTACAAAAACAAGCAGAAGATGGATACGAATAATTGGAGATCTATTATCTGCACTTATATATATAGTATTAGCAGTAATGGCATTGGTTCTTCTATTTTTGATGTGTGCATCAATTCATGATGTTACATACCTCAATGAGAACATCCTGATCCTGTCGCCACTATTGTTGGTATTGGGAATCATGCACATTGCAGCCCTTGGAAAAAAGGAAAAAAGAAAAGGACTTAGGATACTATCCAAGATTCTCTTGATATTCACATTCCTGATCTTCTTCTTAAAGATTTCATTCATGTCTGTCTTGATACAGGAGAACCTTGAGTACTATATCCTAGCCCTTTTGCTGTATTCAGCGGAACTTCTTCCTGAGCATATTCGAAGAAAATGATTATCTAACGATCTTTGTTCCCTTATCACCATAGAGAGCATCATACAAATTCTCTGGATCTGTTATAATGCCTTTATTGCCTGTTGTAGAAACAAAGTCAACAATAGCCTGAATCTTTGGAAGCATCGAACCTGGAGCAAAGTGTCCTTCGTCGATATACTGCTTAGCCTCATCGATGTTGATAGTATCGAGGGTCTTCTGGTTTGGCTTTCCGTAGTTTAGACATACTTTCTCTACAGCTGTCGATATTACAAACAAGTCTGCATTCAGATTCTTTGCAAGCATTGCAGCAGCAAGGTCCTTGTCGATTACAGCTTCGCGACCAGAGAGCTTTCCTTCCTCATCCTTTACAACAGGAATTCCACCACCGCCTGCTGCTATAACGATTATTCCATTGTCCAATAGACATTTGATCGTCTCAAGCTCAATGATGGAAACTGGCTTAGGGGAAGCAACTACACGTCTCCAGCCTCTTCCGGCATCCTCTACTACATTCCAATTGTCTTTCTCTTTATGTTCAAGAGCAACTTCCTCGCTCATGAATGATCCAATTGGCTTAGTTGGTTTTGAGAAAGAAGGATCTTTGTCTGATACTTCAACCTGAGTTACAACTGTCGCAACATTCTTCTTTACACCAAGGTCCAAAAGCTCATTGTCAAGTGCACTTTGTAGCTGGTAGCCTATAGCACCCTGGGTATCTGCAACACAGGAATCAAGAGGGACAGAATGAAGCTCTGTCGAAGCAATCTCTGCTCGTCTTAGAATATATCCAACCTGAGGGCCATTGCCATGTGCGATAACAACCCTGTTTCCAGCCTTTACAAGCTTTGCTATATGATGAGCAGTCTTTTTGGCAGCATCATATTGGGATGCAACTGTGACATGCTTTGAATCTTCTATAAGTGAATTTCCTCCGATGGCAATTACGATTAACTTTCCTTCCATATTTCACCTCGTATGTCTATACGATATCACAGACGCAACAAAACGCAACAAAAATCAACGTGATTCGAATATCTTTTATATACTTTTGCCCCTCTATAAGGTTGTCCCTTTTTCAGTTACAATATTATATTACGTGGGTAGAGGATTTTCATGGACACAGAAAAATTAGATATAGAAAAACCAGAGACAGACAAAGTACCTGTATTACCTTTGCTTTCAAGGCCACTCTTTCCTCAAACTCTTACAACTCTGATGATCGCAAGACCAGAGGATGTAAAGGCAATGAATACTATCATTGCATCAAATGGATTGTTTGTTGGCCTATTGCAACAGCTTGTTGATGGAGAGAAGAAATATAAGACAATTGGAACGCTTGCACGTGTTTCGAAGTTCATCAGACTTCCAAACAATTGTCTTCATGTCTTCATTTCCACTCTTGAAAGAGTTGAAGTAAAGGAATTTAGCGTAATAGATGAAGTTGCGTATGCATATACAGAGGACTATCAAGATGTAGACAGCCCATCGCCAGCTGCAATACTTCCATATATAAATGTCTTGAAGGAGACAGTTCAAACACTGACTCAAACAAGCAATATGTTCAATTTCGCAGCAGACCTCAATATCATGAATATCGAGGATCCTGGCATATTGTCATTCTATGTTGCATCCGCGCTTACGAATGCAAAGGGACCATTTTTGCAAAATGTCCTAGAATCTCGTAGCTCTAAAACAAGAATCGATATGCTTCTTTCGTACATATCAGCAGAACGCGAAGTACTTGAAAAAGAGAATGATATCAAGAACAGGTTCTATGACAATGCAAAAAACAAGAACAAGGAGACTATCCTGAAAGAACAAATCAGGACACTCCAAGCTGAACTTGATCAGATTACTGCCAGTCCTAATGCAAATGGCATGCCTTTCAGAGGTGCAAATGAGACAAAGGCTGTAGACATCTATACAAAGGCAAAGAACAAAAAGCTTCCAAAGGAATTCAGGGAAGTAGTTAATCATGAGCTAGAGAAGCTATCTGGACTGGAGACAATGAATCCTGAGTATATGCTTACCAAGCTATATATAGAGACTATTCTCTCTCTTCCTTTCTCTTTTGAGGATAAAGCTCCTGACTATTCAATTGCGGATGTACAAGCACAGCTTGAAAAAGATCACTATGGAATGAAGGAAGTAAAGGAAAGAATCCTTGAATTCCTGGCTTCCCGAAGGAAAGCAAATACAACAAAGGGTGCAATTATCTGCCTAGCTGGCCCTCCTGGAGTTGGAAAGACAAGCGTTGGAAAGTCAATTGCCAATGCACTAAACAAGAAATTCTACAGGTTCAGTGTTGGAGGCATGAGAGACGAGGCAGAGATCAAGGGACATAGAAGAACCTATGTAGGCGCTCTTCCTGGAAAAATCATCCAAGGAATGAAGGAAACTGGTGTTGTTGATCCAGTATTCCTCATAGATGAAATAGATAAGATGGGAGAAAGCTTCAGAGGAGATCCTGCTTCAGCTCTCTTGGAAGTATTGGACCCAGAGCAGAATGCAAACTACACAGACCTCTATCTCGATATCCCCTACGATCTATCGAAGGTACTCTTTATCGTAACAGCAAATGATATTTCAAAGATCCCTGGCCCCCTATTGGATAGAATGGAGATCATCGAACTATCGGGATATACACCAGATGAGAAGATTCATATTGGTGAGAAATATCTTGTGCCAAAACATCTAGAGAAGAATGGTCTTGCAAAGAGCGAGATTAGATTTGCAAAGAAGGCACTTTCGTCCATTGCAGAGGAGTATGCAAGAGAAGCAGGAGTTAGAAACTTTGAGAATCTCATAGACAAGATCATGAGAAAGGTTGCTCTTGAGATCCTTCAGAACAAGGAAGGATTGGAACTACCTGTAAAGATTACTCAAAAGACTGTCGAGAAATACCTTGGAAAGCCTATCTTCCCTTCAGATGCAATCATCGAAGCTGATGTTCCGGGAACAGCGATAGGACTTGCATGGACAAGCATGGGTGGAGATGTACTCTTGATCGAAGCAGAGTCTCTTCCTTTCAAGGGAGAGCTGAAAGTCACAGGTCAACTTGGAGATGTAATGAAGGAATCAGTAGCTATCGCTTGGTCAACCTTAAAGAAAGAAGCTTGGCTAAGAGGCCTAAATACAGATTTCTTTGACTCTTCAACTGTTCACATCCACATTCCTGAAGGCGCAACTCCTAAGGATGGCCCTTCTGCTGGAATCACTCTCTTTACTGCCCTATGGTCAATGTATAGAGATATGACAATAAAGCCAAAGCTTGCAATGACTGGAGAGCTAACTCTCACTGGCAAGGTTATGCCAATTGGAGGCTTGAAGGAAAAGATCTTGGCAGCAAGAAGAAATGGAATCAAGGAAATCATCATACCTCAAAAGAACAAGGTTGACCTAGACAAGCTTGACCAAGAGGTCAAGGGAGATGTAAATTTCCACACAGTCTCCGATATCTCAGAGGTATTGGAAATTGCATTCCCAAAAGAGAGTTCAAAACGCTTAAGCAAAGCAGAACTCGAGAAAATACATGAAGAAAAGAAGAAAAAAGCCGAAGAGCTGAAAGAGATCGAGAATCTCCAGAAAGCAAAGGCTTTTGAGAAGGTACTAAATTGGCAGCTATAGAATTACTATCACCAGCAGGAAACTTGGAAAAACTAGAGACAGCATTTCTCTATGGAGCTGATGCAGCGTATATGGGGCTTACTAGCTTTTCATTACGTGCAAATGCAGGAAACTTTTCAGACAAGGACATCGAAAGAGTTATAGAGCTTAAGAAGAAAACAGGCAAAAAGCTCTATTGCACAATGAATATCGTCTTCAAGGAAAACCAAATCGAAGAGTTGGAAAACATGAAAGACGAAATTGCAAAGTGGCCTTTTGATGCATACATTGTCTCAGATATAGGAGTAGTTCCTTTCTTCAAGAAGAACTTTCCAGAAAAGGAATTGCACCTATCTACACAGGCTTCTTGCATCAACTCTTCTGCTGCAAAGATGTATAGGGATATGGGCTTTTCAAGAATCATCTTGGGCAGAGAGGCAAGCCTTGATGATATAAAGAGAATCAAGGACAAGGTCCCTGAGCTTGAGCTCGAGGCATTTGTCCATGGTGCAATGTGCATGGCATATTCCGGAAGATGTATCCTTTCTGCTCACTTGACAGGAAGATCTGGAAACCAAGGCGATTGCTCACATACTTGCAGATGGAACTACAAGCTTTCAGGCTACCAGCTTGAAGAAGAACAGCGACCTGGAATGTTCTACCCTATCGAGGAACAGGATGGTTATACAACGATCCTAAGCTCAAAGGACCTATGCATGATCGATCATGTAGATGAACTAAGGGATGCAGGACTTTCGTCATTGAAAATTGAAGGCAGAATGAAATCCATCTACTATGTTGCAGTTGTCACAAGGGCCTATCGTAAAGCTCTCGACCACGATCCAGATCTAGATAGCTTCAAGCGTGATATCTTCGATGTATCCCATAGAGAATACTCAACAGGTTTCTTCTATACAAAGGGACCGGTTGAGACAAAGGAAGAGATTTCCAGACCAACTAGCTATGGCTATGAGAGAAACTACTCATTTCTAGGATCTATTGGAAAACAAATTGATGATAACACATACGAGATCGTATGCAAGAACCAGATCAAACCAGGACAGAAACTGGAATTTATCGGTCCTGATGTTCCACTCATCCAAGATGAGGATTTTAAGCTTGTGGACAAGCAAGGCTTCCCTCTATTCCAGCTTGATCATGGTAAGGAAGGATATATTAAAACTAACAAACCCCTTAAGGAAGGTTATATCATCCGCAGAGAGGAGTTTGATAATACAAGGGTATAATCGGTAAAATGAAAAAAGCGTTATTGACAATAATAATGGTATTGCTTGTCTCTACATCTCTTTTTGCATATACAGACAATTTCTACTCAACTAGCACGGATCCTCTATATGTAGAGCTTTTAAGTGCTATCAAGAATGGAGAGAAGGAATCAGTGATTCTATCTGCATATAACAACTACCTATCAAGTGATGCAACAGAGGTAGAGAAAGCTAGAGTCGAGAACCATCTTGCTCGATACTACAAAGATAAGAAAAAGAAGGCTGTTGCCAAAGAGCACATTGCTCTTATGAGAAATGAGATAGATTCTATCGACAAGACAACTATCAGTGACTTTGATGCACAGGTTTTGGAAGTTGAATATCTATCTGCTAAGTTCTACGTAGAGAAGAAGATGTCTGATGGGCTGGAGAATTCAAATCTCACAAAGAAACTCAGAGAGCAATATCCTGATGACGTATTTGCTATCATGACAGATTGCTGGAGGCTTATCTACACACCTGGAATTGCAGGAGGAAGCCCAAAGCGAGCTATCAGGGAACTTGAGGCGCTACTAGATGGATACAAGGATCAGCTTGCACCTCTTGATGAGTACTCAATATATTGCGCACTTGCTATTGCAAACAACATGCGTGGCGATTACCTAAGATCCGATGAGTACTTCAATCTAGCATTCAAGTTCTACAGCAAGGAAGCTGAGGTAGTTTCAGCTTATAAAGAAAATCTAGAGCAATTGCAGAAATAACAAGACTATCTTATCATGTGCATATGAATATCTTTCTAAATATTTATTGCATCATAATGATTTTAACGGGTGTGTATGCTTTGATATGCACCCTTTTGAATATGTCATATTTCAAGAAGATGGAGAAAACAGATACAGAGATAAAAACCGATTGTCCTTCTCCATTGGTTTCTGTAATAATCCCTGCTCGTAACGAAGAGAAAAATCTACCCAGATTATTGAACTCCCTAATAAAGCAAACATACAAGAACATTGAAATTCTTGTAATCAATGACCAAAGCTCCGATAGAACCGAAGAGATCATCAAGGAATATGAAGCAAAGGACAGTAGAATTCACGGTTACAATACAGAAAAAGGCCTCAAGATAAGCAAGCATGGAAAGATGAATGCCCTGTTGCAATTGATTCCTCATGCAAAAGGCGAATACATGCTCGCAACCGATGCAGATACCCAACATGCAACAATCTCAATTGAGAAGACAGTTGCCATGATGCAGAAATACAATCTCGATATCATGTCAGGCTTCCCTACCCAGCTTTGCTCAACGTATATTGCATCCGTAATCGTTTCTACAATGATGTTTGCAAACATCATGATTCCTCATTTTCTACTATATAAATTGCAAGTATCAAAAGCTTCGTTTGCGATTGGACAATACATCATCATGCGCAGAGATGCATACTATGAAGTTGGCGGATATGGATGTATTGAAAATGCTGTTGTTGACGACATGGGACTTGTAAAGCTCTTTTCAAAAAAGAAGAAGAGACATGCATTTGTAAACCTCTCTGAAGAAGTTGCTTGCTATATGTATGAAAATGGAAAGGACGCTTTCCATGGAATCGAAAGATCGATTTCGGGAGTTTTTCCAGCAAGATATTACATCATTCCTATCCTAATCATACTAGTTACATTCTTGCTTGCAATTGCATGGGTTCCTGTTTCCATATTGCTATTGTTTATCTTTGGCCACTATCAAGTACGATTACTTGCAATGCTTGCAGGTTGGCTTGCATTCTGCATTGCATGGTTCATTGGTTGCAGAAACATCAATTTCAGAAAGCTTGTATCAATGTCTTGTCCACTATCAATCACATATATCTGTATTATGTACGTGCATGGACTATATAGACGTCTATCAGGAAAGAACTTCATCTGGAAAGGTCGTGTAATCTAAATATGGAAAATCAAACAACAAACGATAAGCTCTTGTCTCTTTTCGAGGATTATAAAAGGCTCAACGCAAGATATGAAGAGACTAATTACAACACTGTTGCTATCAGGGAAAGAAAAGTACTTTCTGAGATAATGAAGGTAGCAAAAGAACGACGGCTAGAGATCCAAGAGACAAGAAAAGACAAATAACAATTTGCTAGATATTGAGTTATAGCAATGCCCTCCAACCGGAGGGCATTATCATCAATCAACAAATGTTTATTCACAGAGTCTTCAGAAGAGCCATATGCTCCTTGGACTTTGCAATCTTATCTTCGAACTCTGCTTTCTTGCTCTTCTCTTTCTCAATAGCCTCTGGCTTTGCATGCGAAATGAAGTTCTCGTTGGAAAGCTTCTTGTTGGATTGAGCAAGCAAATCCTCGTTCTTCTTGATTTCCTTCTCAAGCTTTGCCAGCTCTGCATCAACATCGATTGCATCACGAACAAATACGAATACCTCGTATCCAATTCCTGCCTGAGGGAATGCCTTTGAAACATCCTCATTTGCATCTATATCAACGACTACTTCGCTAGCACCCATGAATGAAGCCATAAGCTCTGCTTCTTCCTTATAGAAAGAAATTGTCTTATTGCCACTATCTGGGCGAAGAACAACCTTTAGCTTCTTCTCTGGTGGAATCTGCAAGGAAGATCTGACAGCTCTAACAGACTGGATTACCTTCTTTAAGGACTCAACTAGTTCTGCTTCATTTCTATATGTTCTCTCTTCGGAGAATCTTGGATAGGAAGCAACGATCAAGTCACCCTTATGGTTAGGAAGCTTCTGATAGATCTCTTCTGACAAGAATGATAGGAATGGGTGCATCAAGCGCATTGAAGACTCTAGGATATCCATCAAGATAGATACCTGTAGATCCTTCTCTTCATCACTACCCTTGAATAGCTTTTGCTTTGAAGCTTCAATGTACCAGTCACAGAAATCATTCCAGAAGAATGAATATACAGCTTGAGCTGCATCATTGAATCTATAGCTTTCCATAGCTTTCTCAATATCATAAGCTGCGTCATTGAGTCTTGAGTAGATCCACTTATCCATAACAGAAAGCTTATCTGGTGTTACTTCAACAAGCTCTCTTCCCTCTAGGTTCATTAGCAAAAATCTAGTAGCATTCCAGATCTTGTTTGCAAACTTTGATCCAAACTTGAATGAATCCATATCTATCTGGACATCCTGACCTTGTGCTGCAAGATAGCAAAGTGTAAACTTCATAGCATCTGCACCATAGTGGTCAATAACCTCAAGTGGGTCGATACCATTTCCAAGGGACTTACTCATCTTTCTGCCTTGAGTATCTCTAACAAGACCTGTGATTACGATATCCTTGAATGGAGCCTTGCCCAAGAACTCCTCGGATGCCATGATCATACGGGAAATCCAGAAGAAGATGATGTCATATGCAGATACCAGTGTATCTGTTGGGAAGAACTTATCAAAATCTGCAGTCTTTTCAGGCCAGCCAAGAGTTGAGAATGGCCATAGCCAAGATGAGAACCAAGTATCAAGAACATCAGAATCCTGTCTTAGTTTATGTGAATGGCACTTTGGACACTCTGTTGCATCTTCTCTAGATACAATCATCTCTCCGCAATCTTCGCAGTACCATACAGGGATTCTATGTCCCCACCATAGCTGACGTGAGATACACCAATCACGGATGTTCTCCATCCAATGGATATATGTGTTTTCCCATCTCTTTGGATAGAAGTTGATATCTCCATCCTTCCATGCCTGGATTGCCTTATGTGCCATGCCACGCATCTTAACAAACCACTGCTCTGAAACATATGGCTCAACTACAGTATGACAGCGATAGCAATGTCCCACATCGTGAGCATGGTCTGTTACCTTGATCAGGTATCCTTCCTTCTCTAGGTCCTCGACAACCAATACACGAGCATCCACTGCCTGCATGTTTCTATATTTCTCAGGAACATTATCGTTGAGTGTTCCATCTGGGTTCAGGAGGTTAATGATCTCGAGGTTATGTCTTTTACCGCACTCCCAGTCATTTGGGTCATGAGCAGGAGTGATCTTAACCATACCTGTTCCAAATGTCATATCAACAAATCTATCTGCGATGATAGGAATCTCCCTATCTGTCAAAGGAAGCTTCAATGTCTTTCCTACGACACTCTTATAGCGTTCGTCATCAGGGTTTACTGCAACTGCACTATCGCCAAACATTGTCTCTGGACGTGTTGTTGCTACTGTGATGTATCCAGAACCATCTGAATATGGATATCTGACATCATATAGCTTTCCTGGCATGTTCTCATACTCAACCTCGTCATCTGCAAGAGCAGTTCCACACTTTGGACAATAGTTGACAAGGTAATTTCCCTTGTATATGAGTCCTCTCTCATAGAGAGTTACAAATGCCTCTCTAACAGCCTTCGACAGCCCCTCGTCCATCGTGAATCTCTCATGATCCCAATCGCATGAGCAACCCATTGTCTCAAGCTGCTTCTTGATAATGTCATGATGCTTTTCCTTGACAAGCCATGTGCGCTCCAAGAACTTCTCACGTCCTAGATCATGACGGGATAGTCCTTCCTTAGCAAGCTGACGCTCAACAACGTTCTGGGTTGCAATACCTGCATGGTCTGTTCCAGGAACCCATAGAGTTGGAATACCAAGCATTCTCTTATATCTGATGATAATATCTTGCAAATTGTTGTTGAGGGCATGACCCATGTGAAGAATACCTGTTACATTTGGTGGTGGCATAACGACAGAGAAGTGACCCTCTCCTTCCTTAGGGCCAAATTCACCCTTCTCTTTCCACTCTGTATAGATCTTTTCTTCGAAATCCTTTGGATTATAGACCTTAGCTAGTTCTACTGCTTTCATATTGCCTCCAACGTTCTTCAAATGATACCAAATTAGCCAAATAGTAACAACAAAAGCAAAGTGAGAAAGAATGGATAAATAAAGGATATCTTTTTCACATATATAATTTCAGAGTGATATAATCATAACTATCCCAGCTTGCCACCCAATCCGGTGTCCGTCTGTCAAAAAATCATCTAGAGGCAAGCTGGGATGGTTTTCTTTTGAAAATTTAATGTTATTCGTTTAGAATAAAGAATCGAGGGAGACGAAATGAAAAAAATTCTATTCGCAGCATCTGAATGCGTTCCATTTGTAAAAACAGGAGGGCTCGCAGATGTAGTTGGCTCTCTTCCTAAGGTATTCGATAAAAAAGAATTTGATGTGAGAGTCATTCTTCCTTTCTATCATGCCATTCCTACAAAGTTCAGAGATCAAACAGAAACGGTTTATTATTTCCAGATGGACAACAGAATCTATGTTGGAATAAAGAAACTTGTTCTTGATGGAATCACATACTATTTCATTGACAATGAACAATATTTTTCTGGTATTGTTCCATATTACGATATGTTCCAGGATCTAGAGAGATTCGCATATTTTTCAAAAGCTGTGCTATCTGCATTGCCTTTGATCGGTTTCAGACCAGATATCATTCACTGCCATGATTGGCAAACTTCATTGATTCCTGTTTATCTGAACACTGTATTCCAAGGCGATCCATTCTTTAGACAGATCAGGACTATTATGACCATTCATAATATCAGGTTCCAAGGCACTTGGAATGTTGGACACCTTAAATGGGTTACCGGACTTCCAGACATGTGCTTCCAGCCTGGATTGTTGGTATCACCATACCAAAACACATCAATTCCTCAGGAAGACTGGAACTGCTCAATGCTCAGAGGAGGACTAGTTTATTCTGACTTCTTGACAACAGTATCCAATAGCTATGCCCAAGAGATCCAGACTCCAAACTTCGGAGATGGACTTGATGACATCTTGAAGTGGAGAAGCTCAAGACTTTGGGGCATTATCAATGGTATCGACTACTCTATCTGGAACCCAAGTAAGGATACAAAGATTGAAGCTAACTACAACATAACAACTGTAAAGAAAGGAAAGAGTGAGAACAAACTAGCTCTTCAAAAGAGATTAGGTCTTAAAGAGAACAAGGACATCATGACTATCAGCATCATAAGCAGACTCACGGACCAGAAGGGTCTTGATCTTGTTGATAACATCATGGACCAGCTTTGCTCAAAGGAGATCAATCTCATTGTTCTAGGAACAGGAGATCCTCACTACGAGAACATGTTCCGCTACTATGCTGGAAAATATCCAGGAAAAGTCAGTGCTAACATTTGCTACGATGAAGAGATGTCTCATATGATCTATGCTGGTTCCGATGCACTATTGGTTCCTTCTGCATTCGAGCCATGTGGACTGACACAGCTTATTGCTGAAAAATATGGAACAATTCCAATTGTCCATGAAATTGGTGGTCTAAAGGATTCTGTTAAGCCATTCAATCAATTTGAAAACACGGGAACAGGATTCACGTTCTCAGGTTATTCAGGCTGGGAATTGATGGATAGAATCAACCATGCTCTTTGGGTTTATTATGATAGACCTAAATATTGGATAGATATGGTCAAGCGTGCAATGAAGGAAGATTGGTCTTGGAATAACTCTTCCAAGATCTACGAGAACCTATATAATTCTGCACTTGCCTTAAATAACTAAGACTGCATATCCCCGAGCTATCGTCGGGGATTTTCTATCAAAAAGTATAGGATTGATTATTTTTCATCTGAATATATAATATAAATTAGTTTATCATAAACTAAATTATATAAAAAGAGGTAAAAAACAGATGAAATTCATAGGACGCACGACAGAACTGGAAACCCTAAATAGAGAATATAATCAAGATAAAAGTTTTGTCGTTATCTATGGAAGACGAAGAGTTGGAAAAACAACACTGATCAAAGAATTCATAAAAGATAAACTATCATTCTATTTTCTTGCTACTGAAGAACTTGAGAATCAAAGCATGAATCGTTTAGCTAGTGTTGTTGCGCGAACAACAAACAACAGATTACTTCAGAAAATTGCATTCTCTGATTGGCTTGATATATTTCAAGTCATTGCAGACTATGAGCCAAACAAAAAGAAAGTCCTTGTTATAGATGAATTTCCATACCTCGTCAAAACAAATCCGGCTTTTCCATCCATACTACAAAATGCATGGGATGAGATATTGAAAGATAAAAACGTAATGCTGATTCTCTCTGGTTCTCTGATAGCGATGATGCTGAAACATGCTCTTTCATATGACAGTCCTTTATATGGAAGAAGAACTTCTCAGATGCGAATCACCTCTCTCTCCTTTAAAGATGTCTTTAAATCTTTTGACCTTTCTTTTGAAAAAACAGTGGAACTCTATGCTATAACAGGAGGTGTTCCAAAGTACTTGGAATTCTTTGAAGATCATTACAATTTGGAAGATCGACTAAAGGACGTGGTTCTTTCTACAAATGGATTTCTATATGAAGAGCCTTTCTTTTTATTGAAAAGTGAATCACTATCTTCATTGAATTACTATTCGATTATTGCATCCATTGCAAAAGGGAATCATAAGCTTGGTAGCATCGCTAATGATTTGGGGCTAAAAACCTCAGAGCTTACTCCATATCTATCTACACTTGAGGATTTGGGATTCATAGAAAAAAGAACACCTATAACAGAAAAGAATCCTGAGAAATCCAGAAAGGGACTATATTTCATTGCAGATAATTTCATACGATTCTCGTTTCACTATATATATCCATTCAAAGGTGAATTGGAATTAGGAAACATGCAAATTGTATTGGATGAAATCCATAAGGATTTTATAGAAAAGTTTGTTACCTTTACATATGAGGATATTTGCAAGGAAATCTTTGCAGAAGAATGTAAGAACAAGAATCTTGCTTTCACTCCATCTCGAATCGGATCTTATTGGCTTAATGACCATGATGGGGACACTGAGATAGATGTTATGGCAATAGATAATTCAAACAAGAAAATATTTGCAGGAGAATGCAAATATCATACAAAGAGCATAGACGCCCCAGTATATTTTTCTCTAAAAAAGAAAATCGAAGAAAACCCAGAAATCAAGAAAGCTTTCCCTGGCTATGAAATCACCTATGGACTATTCAGCAAAAGTGGATATACAAACCGCATGCTGGATATTGCAAAGGGAAACTGTGAGATAATTCTTTTTGAGGATGATCATATTTTAAAGACGAACTAAGCAACTAAAAAAAGCTATTCCATAACAATAAAAGTCATGAAATAGCTTTATCGTTATCACCGATTATTCCAATCAGCCCTTATAAGGATCATCCTTCATACAAAGGTGAACAGCAGCTGTCTTGAATGTCATTGGAAGAGCTAGGATGTTAGGATTTGGACCTACATACTTCTTCATTGCATCCTCAAGTGCTTCCTCGAAAGTAGCTCTTGTCTTAAGACCCATCTGGCGAGCTTCTCCTGGCTCCTGTGCGCCAACGATATAGATTGCAGATGTGTTCATCTCTGCAATGTGTCCACAGCTAATCATCGAGAATCCATGGAATGGGTGGAAAGAGTTTGTGTATCTGTATCTTCTGATATACTCTTCGTTTGTAGCATAGTACTCACCTAGTCTGTTCATATCAGGAAGAGTGTTCATCTGATCGTGCTTGAAATCCTCGAGCATCTGAGGAATATATGGCCACAATGACTCATTTCTGAATCCATTACAGATTGAAGAACAGATGATTACACAATTGTCCTTCATAACTCTCTTATGTCTGATTACCTGAGCAGAGAGTGCCTGCATCATCATGATTGGGTTTGTTCCCATTCCATCGCCGTAGTGGAAGAACTGAGGCATACCAAATACAAGTACATCATACTTCTTCTCAGCAAATGGAACATAGGTTCTCTTATCTGCATCTACCCAAGATAGTGGCATCATCTCTTTTGCATATCCTGACCAGATAGAAATCTGTCTTGACTTACTGTCTAGAACAGCATCACAGCAGAAGAACTTCTTGCCCATCTTCTCTTCCATGTACATACCGATTTCATTGAACTTGGTTCTCATCAAGGAGTGTCCTGAAACTGGAGTGAAGTCTCCTCTATGCATAACTTCTGGAACGTGGTGAGTTGCAATGCTTCTCCAGTGTGTAATACCTGTAGCGCAGTGCTTGTATCCACCTGAATAACCACCATAAGGGTTTCCCTGTACATGTCCGATAAGGATAGCTACATCACTGTCATAAACATACTTGTTCATCAAAACAGGATCGCCTCTTCTTGTTGTTCCAAGATCTACTAGGTGATCATAATCCTCACTATCGTGGTTCATGATCTGATGAGTTGGATAGAACTCATTGAATAGCTCATCTCCAAGTACTCCTCTGATCTCCTGGATAGTGTTCTTTCTATGAAGACCATTTGAACAGATTAGAAGGATATCCTTCTTCTCAACTCCTGCTGCATATAGCTCCTGGAGAATGAGCTTGATGGAAATCTTTCTGTGGCTTGTTGCCTGCTCTCCGCCCTTAACTCTATCTGGGAAGATGATTGTAACCTTGCTACCCTTGTGAGCAAGCTTGTCCAATGTCTTCATTCCAATTGGATTTCTGATACTCTTTAGAGTTTCTTCCTCAAGCTTATCTTCAGGAATGCATGGTGGATCTGGAATTGTTACACCTGGAATGAATACATCAGTATTATCTGGAAGGTTTGCACTCATTGTGCCTTGGCCATACTCAAAATCTAATTTCATGAAATATCTCCTTAATTCAAATACAATCTTACGATATCAAGATACTGCTCAGGATAAAAGCCTATTTCGCCAGTAAATTGAGTCAATGCAATCAAACCACCACTGATTTCATCGATAGTGCTTAGCATTTCAGCATTGTCTTGCTTCAAGCCACCACCATAAACAACATCGACTTCTCCAAGAACACTCTTGATCAATTTTGCAACCTTCTGGATATATTCCTTGCCAGCTGGTGTCTTTCCAGGTCCAATTGACCAAATTGGCTCATATGCAATTACAACGTTCTTCAACTCTGCGCCTTCAAGACCGACCTTTAGCTGTTCTGTGATCACTTCATCCCAAACATCTAGCTCTGTGTCTTTCTCTCCTACACAATAGAGAACCTTCATACCTCTCTCTTGTGCTCTCAAGACTTCCTTGTTTAGGATTCTGTTTACTGCAGCTCTGTCTTGGCATCCACCGAGTGCGAGAATTTCATTCAAGTCCCTTCTCTCTTCGCAGTGTCCAATGATAGTATCCTTGACGCCAAATGCCGCCATAGCAGCTGCTGGGCGTGATGTTGTGAAAGCTCCGAAGTTGCCGCCAACTGCAACATCTGCTCTATATACAGCCTGCGAGCCAATACGAAGAACAGAGTCCTTTGCTTCCTTTATAGCAGCTGGAATCTGAGCTTCTGGATAGTATTGAACAAACTCTACGTTTTCGTATTTAGCCAGTTCATCCTTAACACGCTTAACAATTGTAGAGGAGAACTCCTCGATTGGAGCGATTCTATTAACGCCGCCAAGAGATGCTGGAACATCAAAGCGCTTGAAATTAACGTAAATATGTTTCATTAGATGCCCTCTTTCTTGTAGAACTCAGCCATCTCATCAAGTGTTGTGTACTTAACAAGTGGAGCCTTTCCAACACTGTTGAACTTAACAACGAGTGTTCCAACAACTTCCATTACACCTTCTCTGATCAATGAGCAAAGTTTGCTTACGCTATCTGATGGAATGTTTCCATACATAACAGTATCCATTAGTGGAGGTAGATAGGATCTTGGATCGAATGCGCTTGGGCTCTTCTCCATCAATTCCCATACTGGCCCAATATATGGATCCTTTCTCATCTCAGGATTGTTATAGAAATACTCGCGGATGTTTCTTGTTACAGCAAGACGGATATCTGTATCGACATTGATCTTTCCGATTCCGCAATGTGATACTTCAATTAGCTGCTCAACTGGAATTCCATAAGCGTTCTGGATGTTTCCACCAAGCTGGTTGATCTCATCAACAATATAGCTAGGAACTGTTGAAGATCCATGGGATACAAGAACGCCCTGGATATTCTCGTGTCTTAGGCATTCCTTAACTGCAATTGCAATTTCCTTTCTAACCTTAGCTCCCTTTCCTTTGTTAGCACCATGCATTGTGCCATAGCTAATAGCAAGAGCATCAACCTTTGTTTCCTTGAAGAATCTGATAGCATCCAATGGGTTTGTGTATGTAGAACCTTCAGAAAATACATGGTCTTCAACACCAGCAAGAACGCCAAGCTCTCCTTCTACGCTTACACCACGAGCGTGAGCATACTTAACAACTTCTCTTGTTAGCTCGATGTTATCTTTAAGTGAAAGAGAAGAACCATCGATCATTACTGATGTGTATCCGCCTTCGATAGCTGCAATACAGGAGTCGAAATCCCTACCATGGTCAAGGTGAAGAGCAATTGGAATTGGGCTATCGGCAGCAAGCTTCTTTACAGCGTTTGCAATGTTTCTTGCACCAATTTTCTTATCTTCAAGAGTTGCATGCATAAAGTCTGCTTTACCACCCATGAATCCATTAGCAAGATCTGCGCCCTGCAAGATTGCAGGAGATCTGAAGATTTCATGAATCCTGATTACGCCTTCTGCTTGGCAAACTGCGTTTACGTTGAATGCACCCTGTGCATAGTCATACTTATCTGTTGCATCCAATATTGGTCTTAATGGAACTAATGGCATTTTTCTATACTCTCCTTAGAATGGTCTCTTTGCAGCATTTGCGTTTACATAGATCATTGCATCCTGGTGCTGCTGTAGAATTGATGCAGGGAACTGACCTGATGGCTCATCGAACAAAGCTCTTCTGATTACTGCTCTGTGCCAATCCCTGAATACACCAAGTCTGACTTTGCGAGCTGAGAAGATCTGCTTCATACCAATTGTAACTGCGTACTTTGGCATAGCATCAATTGCACCATTTAGATCTCCAATTGCATTTGCAACCTTTGTCTCATCAGAGATGTGCAATACTCTTGTACATCTTGTTTTGAATTCCTCTGCAGAAACATCCTCAGATTCGTTGAAAGCAAGGTGGCCATTGATTCCGATTCCACCAAAGGCAATATCAACACCACCAAGCTTCTCTATTAGTTCATCTCCCTTTGAAGGATTCTCTGGATCAGGGAATACTCTCTGTGTAGGAGGCATTACTAAATCTGGATCGATCTTTGAATAAACAGTTCTCTCCATGAATCCTCTGAAGGAAAGCTTATCTTCCATGCAGATGTAAGCTTTGTTATCATCAAGATATTCGTCCATGTTGAAAAACCAAACATTCTTTAGAGAGATTCTTCTCTCGTTTACCAATCTAACAAAGATTGGATACTGTCCAACTGGTCCAACTGGTACGATAAATACTGTATTCTTTCCCTTTTCATTGTTAGCGACGATCTCGTTTACCATCTCTAGAGCTATCTCGTAGAAAACCTCTCCTGAATCTCCTAATAGCTTTACAGGAATCTTTCCATTGTATAGCTGCTCTTCATCGCAATGATATAATTCTTTATTCATGTATTCTTTCCTCCTCAAATAAATGAAACGTAATTACCTAAGTCATCTCCAAGTAAAGGAGATGCATAATCAATGAACTCCTTCTTCATCTTGAAGTTATCTGTATCAATCCACTCAAGTGGAACTGTTCTTTCTTCTAGAATCTCTGAACTGATAGGCTTTGCAACAACATGTGTTCTATACTCGCCTTCCTCACGCTCAATGATTGACATATAGCCATTCTTGCCTTCAAGAGCAGTACGCATTGATACTCTTCCACACTCAATGGCCTCCTCCCTATCGACAGAGGATACCCACTTCTCACTTGCGCGCCCAAGCACTCCAGGCTTTTCACTACGAGCCTTGATTCCAGTTTCCTTGATTATTAGATTAGCTAGATGAGATGAAACATCTCCATAGTAGACACTTCTTCCAACCTGGAAGATTGGGTCTACGATAGGATTTCCGTCCTTTGTCTTCAGGCCCTCTGAAGCAAGGACAATTACTCCACCCTTCTCTCTATATAGCTCTTCGGCTCTCTTTAAAAATGATTCCTGATCAAATGGAACCTCAGGAAGAAGCACCATATCTGGATAAGAAAGCTCTTCGCATTTTGCAAACTCTCCGCTAGCTGTGATCCAACCTGCGTTACGACCAAATGTCTCAATTACAACGATATGGATAGGTAGTCCCCTTACATCATTTGCAACTTCCCTAACGCTTCCAGCAATATATCTAGCAGCAGAGCCAAAGCCTGGGCTATGGTCTGTGATCGAAAGATCGTTATCCATTGTCTTAGGAACACCACAGACAGTTATTCCACTTCCTTTTGCAGCTTGGGACAGCTTGAAAGCTGTATCCATTGAACCGTTTCCACCTGTATGTAGAACATATGAAATATCAAGTTCTTTTAGGCGTTCTACCATCTTAGAGTAGTCCTCTGCTTCCAAATGATCACGACCTGTTCCGATTGCAGAACCTGGAGTATGAACTAGCTTTTCAAAGTCAGAGTCCGGACGATTTGTCAAATCGATGATATCGGAACGCAAAAGTCCACCTGTACCAAAACGAGAAGCCAAAAGCTTGCCCTTGAATCCTATTTTTCTTGCTTCCGATAATGATCCATATAAAGAAGCATTGATAACTGCAGTTGGTGCACCGCCATGCATAACCAAGAGATTACCCACCTAAACCTCCAAAAAAAACACATCTAAAGATATGGTAAAATCCAATATTCAAACCCACAAGTAGCAAATTAATTCATACACTACAAGCAAAATCATATTAGCATCACAAATGAAAAAAGAAATATAAATGCCAAGTCAAAAGCCAAAGCTATCGACGAGCAAACGATGCCTGCGATAGCCAAACCATATTTTCCTTCTTCCTTTCTTCCAAGGATACCAAAGATCAAGCCCAGAATTGCAATGATAAATCCAATTAGGCCATGAAAGAAAGAATTAAGAAGTGCAATTATTCCTAGAACAAGTGACGCTATTGCCATAATCAAAGAACTGAAAATCTCAATACATTATAAACTGAGATAAGTGTAATTACTATCAAAAGGATAAGGAATAGCTTATCAACAGCTTTGTTGTCCATCTTCTTTGATGCCCAGCGTCCAATTGATGCGCCAACTACTGCACATGCCATCATCAACAATAGTATTGGCCACTCGAAATGAGGAACAGAACTTGTAACAAGTGCGCTTACGAGTGAGACAACCTGGGAGAAGAAGATTACAAACAATGAACACAAAGCGGATGTCTTGGTATCCATTGAGAAGAAATATGAAAGGATCATGATATTGATCGGACCTCCTCCGATTCCTAGGAAGGAAGAGAAGATGCCAAGAAGAACACCCAATAGTCCTGCAACATAGAAGTTCTGAACATTCTTTTTCTGAATTCTGTTCTTGTTTATGTGATATAGCAAAACAGCGAGAGTCAGGATTACCATTACGATGTTCTGTATAAGGCTTACTGTTTTTGAAGGTACTGCTGATACCGATAGATCAAATAGCCACTTTCCAATTAGACCACCGAGTGCTCCACCGAGAGCAAGAGGGAGAGCTCTCTTTTCAACCTTGGTGCCACCCATATAGCTTCTGAGAAGAGAAACTATAGTCATTGTCAAAACTGTTGTACCAGATAGGAAGCTGATCTCTGAAGCTGGCATTGAACAAATTGCATCCATAACAGGCTTGATGATTACCCCACCACCAATTCCTGAGATAGAACCGATAATCGTTGCTACAAATACTGTGATTGCTATGATGAATTCCATATCTTTGATTCTACAATTTAAAATAGTTAAGAACAACCGATACCTCGTTTTCAAAACTCTTGAATCATCAACAAAAAAGGAAATAACATTGCTTCTATGACAATTGACACGCATTTTCACTACCCATCCATGCTCAGACGCGACAACACACTCTCTCTTCCAGAATCAATTATCGGATTGGAAATTGGCCTCGATGGCGGAGACCTAGAGAGTAGAATCAAGCTAATTGGAAACAACAAAAATATTTATCTTTCCGTTGGAGCTGGCCCTTGGGTACTTGATCGAGAAGACTTTGTCTCAATAGATGATGAGGTTGAAAAGCTTGAGAATGATATAATCCAATATGGCGCTGATGCTATTGGTGAAATTGGATTTGACAACCATTGGGCATATGGAACAAAGGAGATGCAGCTTGAGCTATTTTCAAAACAGATAGAACTAGCAAGAAAATACAATCTCCCTGTATCAATCCATTCACGTGATGCTGATGTTGAACTTGAAAATGCAATCAAAGAACGCGCTATTGATGACAAAACAATTCTTCATTGTTTCTCATCCGGCCCAGAGATGTGTTCAAAGCTACTTGAAAGCGATGCTTATATCTCATTTGCAGGAAATGTTACATACAAAGGAAACAAATTGATTCAAGAAGCAGTACGAATTGTCCCTTCAGATAGAATTCTTGTTGAAACAGATTCTCCATACCTTGCTCCTGGAAAGATGAGAGGAAAACTCAACAATCCTGAAAATACGGAAATCACATTAGATTATCTTGCCTCACTAAGGTGTGAAGACAAAGAAGCGCTGAAGGAAACGATTATCAATAACTTTCTTCGCTTAATGGGATCATCTGAGAGCAAAGTCAAGAGAGATATTGCCACTATCTAAAGCTAGGGCTTCTTCTATTGCTTTCGACCACTTTGGCATTATGGCCTTTACATTCCTTTGCATTTTTAAAGCGTCTTTATCTCTAAAGTCTACAATGATGTTTTTGTTAATATCGTCTCTAATAAGTGCTAGAGCAGAACTTGGATCAAAGATAGCTACATCATCATAATCAGTGATATCTGCTTTGATGGCATCTATATTTACATTTGATATGCGTCCTGAATAAGAAACACCTTTCCAATCGGGATGCAAATCAAGGATTATATTTGCAATGCTACTAGAATCAGGATAGATAAACGCAATTGGGTGCTCAATAGATGACCATATCTTTTCATCATCTACCAAGATGTTGATATCCACGCTCTCATCCACTCTACCCCAGCGCGCACTCTTCGAGTCGACAACATCCACCTTTGCGCAAGGATCCAGAATAACCAAATCAGCATTCATATCAGGTGAATACCTATCTTCTTTAATATATCGCACGCGATAGCTCAATCCAATTGGTTTTGGTTTATCAAGCTTTATGGACGATAGCTCATTCGATTCAACATATAAAATCAGAGGGAGTGAAATATAATCTACAAAGAGAGCCAAAATGAAGAGAAATACAAAAAATACAACAATAAATTTCATCTTGGCTTTTTTCATACAACAAGAATAGAATAATGTCGTATGTCTTGCAAGAAAGATGGACTCATGAATTGACCTAGTTGGTGCAAATCGATAAAGTGATATCGAAATAGAAAAAATATGGAGGTTTTTCCAATGACTAACTATAAAGAACTTGGATTGGTAAACTCAAGAGATATGTTTGCCAAGGCAGTTAAGGGTGGATATGCTATTCCAGCTTACAACTTCAACAACATGGAGCAGATGCAGGCAATCGTACAGGCATGTGTAGAGACAAAGAGCCCTGTTATCCTTCAGGTTTCAAAGGGTGCAAGAGACTATGCTAACATCAACATCCTCAGAAACATGGCTCGTGGAGTTGTTGAGTATGCTCATGAACTCGGTTGCGACATTCCAATCGTACTTCATCTAGACCATGGTGATTCTTTCGAGACATGTAAGCAGTGCATCGACAACGGATTTTCTTCTGTAATGATCGATGGTTCACACCTCCCATATGACGAGAACGTAGCTCTTACAAAGAAGGTTGTAGAGTATGCTCATCAGTTCGACGTAACAGTTGAAGGCGAGCTCGGAGTACTTGCAGGAATCGAGGATGAGGTTTCATCAGCAGTTTCTCACTACACAAAGCCAGAAGAAGTTGAGGATTTCGTTGCAAAGACTGGCGTTGATTCTCTTGCTATTTCAGTAGGAACATCACACGGTGCTTATAAGTTCACACCAGAACAGTGCACAAGAAACGCAGAAGGAATCCTTGTTCCACCAGAGCTAAGATTCGATATTCTTGCAGAGATTGAGAAGAAGCTTCCAGGCTTCCCTATCGTACTTCACGGATCTTCATCAGTTCCACAGGAATATGTAAAGATGATCAACGAGCACGGTGGAAAGCTCACAGACAGTGTTGGTATTCCTGAAGAGCAGCTCAGAAAGGCAGCTAAGTCAGCTGTTTGCAAGATCAACATCGACTCAGATGGAAGACTTGCTATGACTGGAACAATCAGAAGAATCTTCGACGAGAAGCCAGCAGAGTTCGACCCAAGAAAGTATCTTGGACCAGCTAGAGATGCTCTCAGAGAGATGTACAAGCACAAGAACATCAACGTTCTTGGTTCAGCAGGACACGCTCTCGACTAATCGAAAAGTCGAAAACATATCAAAATGGGCTCTTCGGAGTCCATTTTTCATTAAATTCTCCTTTATTGGAAAGTATTTATCTTGCAAGGCATTAAATGTATGTGATAGATTAACTATTGTGCTTTGTCACGCTAATTTTCTATGAAAAAAACAATACAGTATTTGCCTGTAAGGAGTTTAATGGCTACTAAAGATTTAAGAATCAATCGTCAAATACGCGCAAGGGAAGTTTTGGTTATTGACGAACAAGGGGTACAGAGAGGTGTAATGAACACCTTCGACGCATGCGAACTAGCACTGGAAGCTGGACTAGATTTGGTAGAAGTATCACCAAACGCAAATCCTCCGGTTTGCAAGATACTGGACTTTGGCAAGTACCGTTTTGAAATGGAAAAGAAGCAAAGGGAGGCAAAGAAGAATCAGACTGTAGTAAAGATCAAAGAGATCAGAATGCAGCCAAAGATTGAAAAGCATGACCTAGAAACCAAGTCAAAGGCAATTGCCCAGTTCCTTGCTGAAGGAAACAAGGTAAAGGTATCAATTCGCTTTAGAGGTAGAGAGCTTGCTCACCCAGAGCTAGGAAAGGTTGTACTTGATAAGATTCTAGAGGCTTTGACCAATCTCGGAGTTCTCTATAATCTAGATAAGGGAGCTTTCATGGAAGGAAAGATGATGAGCATGACAGTATCCCCTGCAAAAAAGCAATAATCTCCGTACGGAGACTATAATATGTCGCTTCTGGGGTGTGTTCTTGTTCCCAGCGGCACAATTTAGGAGGGCAATAAAATGCCTAAGATGAAAACAAGAAGAGCAGCTGCAAAGCGCTTCAGAGTTACCGGAGCTGGCAAGGTTGTTTATAAGAAGCAGGGCCTTCGTCATATTCTCACAAAAAAGACTTCCAAGAGAAAGATGAATCTAAGACATCCTGGAATTCTTTCCGAAGTAGAAGCAAAGAGAGCAAAAGAAATGCTCCCTTACGCTTAATCAAAATCAAGGAGTGAGATAATATGCCAAGAGCAGTTGACGGTACAAAAAGAAAGGACAGAAGAAAGAAGATTCTCGACCAAGCAAAGGGTTACTATGGTCGCAGAAGCACCAACCACCGCGTAGCAAAGGATGCTGTTGCTAAAGCAGGACAGTATGCATACCGCGGCAGAAGAGAGAAAAAGAGAGATTTCAGAAAGCTCTGGATCGCAAGAATCAGTGCTGCTGTACAGGCTGAGGGTCTAAACTACTCACAGTTCATGCACGGCTTGAAGCTTGCAAACATCGAGCTAAATAGAAAGGCTCTTTCTAACATGGCTATCGAAGACAAGGCTGCATTCACAGCTCTTTGTGGTCAGGTAAAAGGAGTTCTCGCCAAATAAGCAGGAGGTGACACATGGATAGAATCGAAAGCAGTAAGCTAATTGCACTAAGACAAGAAAGAGCAAAGCATTTGATTAGTCTTTTAAAAGACGAGATCGACGATCTAAAAAGGCGCTTAAGTCTTGTTGAAGTTCATAACGAAGAACTTCAAGTGCTCTTTGACAAGCTATCAGCTGACCAAGCTGCAATCGACTCTGCCATTGAAGCATCTCTTGAAAGCGTTGAACAAGATGTTGTTGACGATACATTTGATGATGAGATGAATGCAGAAATTGCAGACGCAGAAAGCTTTGTCATTGACGCATCAGATGAAGAAGACGACTTCGACTTCGACGACGATGATGACGACGAGGAATAAAATCTTTATGTCCAAGGAGGCTAGTTAGCCTCCTTTCTTTTTCACTATTTTCCTGAAACGTATTTAATTTCAGATTGCTTCATGCTAGACTGTAGCTACCTATAGATGGGATTATCTCAAGCCTCTTGGACCAAACTATAAAAATTGGGGTCTGGTATAGCTGCGGCAGCATTGCTCCCGCCCTTTGGGTTAAACAGGGAACAGAAAGCGAGCCCAACAAGGACTCCACCCTTGAGGAAATTATTCTCAAGAGCAGTTGATGGCCATCTATAGGACTTTTCTTTATTCCAACATTTAATAAAACTTCCCCAATCCATTGAACTATAGAAAACCTAAGTAAAACACTATTTCAGCACTTTAATCGATGATTTTTAATTCAAAGCCTTCCTCTGATTGATAATTTCTGTCAAGGAAGGCTTGCTT
>CAKQTE010000042.1 GCA_934276485.1 uncultured Spirochaetales bacterium
AGGAGCTTAGATGAACATAACGATTGTCGGTGCAGGTAATATAGGTACACAGTTAGCGGTGCATTCTGCAGAAGCTGACCATGATGTAATTGTATTTGGATCAAAGCCAGAAAAAATCTCAAAAAACTTAACAATCGTCAATGAGAACGACGAAATCATTCACAAAGGGACAATCAAAAATTCAACAAAAGATTCAACTGAAGCATTTGAAAATGCAGATATAATTCTTGTAACGATGCCTGCGACAATGATGAAGGAAAATGCTTCAAGAATAGAACCTTTTGCGAAACCAGGTATGAAAATAGGCCTTTTCCCTGGCACAGGTGGCGGAGAATGTGCATTTAGAGGATGTATTGAAAAAGGAGCAACTTTATTTGCTGTTCAACGAGTACCAAGTGTTGCTAGACTGGTTGAATATGGAAAATCTGTTAAAGCCGTTGGCTATCGCAATGAGATGTTTGTTTCCGCGATTCCAAATAGTGAAACACAAAAAAGCAGTGAAATAATTGAAAACATTGTAGGCATTAAAACATCTGCATTACCTAATTACCTGAATATTACACTTACACCTTCAAATCCTATTCTGCATACAACTCGATTAAGAAATCTATTTGGAGATTGGCAAGAGGGTGTTGTCTACAACAAGGTTCCATTGTTTTATGAAGACTGGAACAATGAAACCTCAAAGCTTCTCTTGAAGTGTGATGATGAGGTTCAAGCAATATGCAAAAAGCTAGATTGTTTCAATCTTGAGTATGTGAAATCTCTTCGCGTGCATTATGAAAGTCCTACAGCAGAAGCAATGACAAAGAAAATACAAAGTATTCTTGGTTTTAGAGGCTTAGCTAGCCCTACAATTAAAGTTGCTGGTGGATTCATTCCTGATTTTGCTTCAAGATACTTTACAGCAGATTTTTCATACGGATTATCAATATTGACTCAAATTGCAGACTTTGTTGATGTTGAAGTTCCAAACATGAAAGAGACATTATCTTGGTATCATTCTCTTGTGAAAAACCGAGATGATTTCGATTTCAAGGATTATGGAATCTGCAACTACAGTGATTTTGTAGATTTCTACTCAAAATGATGACTATGAGGATGGAGGATTAATTTATGCAGGCAATGATTCTTGCAGCTGGTATGGGAAAGCGTCTTAAGGAACTAACCCAAAACAACACTAAATGTATGGTGAAGGTTAATGGTGTAACTCTTATAGAAAGGATGCTTGGCCAATTAGAGGAACACAACCTATCTCGTATCGTCATCGTTGTTGGCTATGAAGGCCAAAAGCTAATTGATTATATCAACACATTAAACATCAAGACACCATTGGTATTCATCAACAATCCAATTTATGACAAGACGAATAACATTTATTCACTATCATTGGCAAAAGAATGGCTTTGCAATGACGATACATTACTTTTTGAATCTGACCTCATTTTTGAATCATCTGTCATAGATGTTCTTCTAGAAGACCCAAGAGAAACGCTAGCACTTGTAGATAAGTATGAATCCTGGATGGATGGAACTTGCGTAAAAATCAGCACAGAAGACGACATTGAAGAGTTTGTTCCAGGAAAGAAATTCAAGTTCTCTGATATCAAAGACTATTACAAGACAGTAAACATCTACAAATTCAGCAAGGACTTTTCAACAACTCACTATGTCCCTTTTCTTGATGCCTATCAGAAGGCTCTTGGCGAAAATGAATACTATGAGCAGGTACTTAGAGTTGTCACAATGCTTGATAATCCAGGAATCAAAGCAAAGAGGCTTAACGGACAACTTTGGTACGAAATTGACGATATCCAAGATCTTGATATTGCAACATCAATGTTCATTACCGATGAGGAGCAGAGAGTCAATATGCTATCTGAACGATATGGCGGATACTGGAGATATCCAAACCTAATGGATTTCTGCTATCTGGTTAATCCATATTTCCCTCCACAAAAACTTATTGACGAAATCAAGGCTAGTTTTGAGATTCTACTCACTCAATACCCTTCTGGAATGAGAGTAAATTCATTGCTTGCTGCAAAGAATTTTGGAGTGCATCAAGAAAACATAATTGTTGGAAATGGAGCAGCAGAGCTTATTAAATCCCTTATGTCTGATTTTACAGGAAAACTAGGCATAATACGTCCAACATTTGAGGAATATAGCCACAGATATAATGAAGATGAAATTATTGTCTATTGGCCATCCAATGACAATTTCAGCTATTCAGCTCAAGATATCATGAACTTCTTCTCTGATACAGAAATAAAGAACCTTGTTCTAATCAATCCAGACAATCCATCAGGAAACTATATTCCTAAAAAGGATTTGCTAACACTGATTGAATGGACAAAAGACAAGGGCATCAAGTTCCTTATCGATGAATCTTTTGTTGATTTTGCATCAGAACTTGATTCAACAGTAATCAAACAAGATATTCTATCAGCAAATAAGCATCTCTATGTAATGAAGAGTATTTCAAAATCCTATGGTGTTCCTGGCTTACGTCTTGGAGTTTTGGCTTCCAGCGATGTCGATACAATATCCAGAATGAAAAAGGATGTAGCAATCTGGAACATAAACTCCTTTGCTGAATTCTATATGCAAATTGAAGAAAAATATCAAAATGATTACAAGAAAGCATTACAGGCATTCAGAGAAGAAAGATCTAGATATATTTCCGAGCTAAAAACTGTAAAAGGACTACGGGTTATTCCAACAGAAGCAAACTATGTAATGGCAGAAATTACTTCGGGCCTAACAGCAAAGGAATTAAATAGAATCCTGATTACAAAGTACAATATCCTGATTAAGAATCTCGTTGCA
>CAKQTE010000043.1 GCA_934276485.1 uncultured Spirochaetales bacterium
CTTCTTTCTTCTCTTGGTCTTAATCTTCCTGAAGCTCAGATTAGTGTGAAACTCAAAAAGTCTTATACCAAAAAGAAACCTAAAGAGTGATGCTATTAGGTACTACAGTGAAGAACATGGGAAACTAAGGAGATAGTATGGCTAAAGACTTTGTAGTATTCTTAAGTGACCAACATAGAGCTGACGCAGTTAGTTGGGAAAACAATGAAATAAGAACTCCTTGTTTGGATAGAATAAGAGAAGAAGGTGTTACTTTTAATTCTGCATATACATCGTCTCCTTTATGTGTTCCAGCACGATGTTCAATGCTTTCGTCCATGCTCCCATCGAAGACTGGTATATATACAAATGGAGATTGTTTGAAGGAAGATCTTCCAACATTCCTGCATTCTTTAGCTATCTCTGGATATGAAACGGTATTATGTGGACGCATGCATTTTGTTGGCTATGACCAGCGCCATGGCTTTACAAAGCGTATAGCTCCAGATATTACAAATATCTTCTGGGGCGCTAATAAGGCTTTTAAGAATGAGCTAGGACAATTTGCATCATCCTTTGCAGAACCTGGATGTTTGAATCTTGTAGGAAAAGGCTCTTCTCCAATTGCTGAATATGATGAGATGGTTGTAAACACAGCATTGGAATACCTTAAAAAGCCACATGAGAAACCCCAATGTATTGTAATCGGTACCTATGCTCCTCATTTTCCATATGTAGGAGAAAATGAGTTGTTTGATTTCTATTACAATACCATAACGGATTGTGAAGAAAAGACTATTGACTATAAACCAATGAACCATAAAAAGCAGGAATGCTCACAAGAAAAACTCAAGAAAGCAAGAGCTGCTTATTATGCAATGGTAACTCAGATGGATAGTCTAATAGGAAAAGTCTATGATGCATTCCAAGAGTACCTAGATACAAATAATAGAGAAGGAATATTTACATATCTATCCGATCATGGCGATATGCTAGGTGAGAAGGGAATGTTTGCAAAGAAATCCTTCTTTGATGCCTCATCTCGCATTCCTTTGCTATTTGCAGGAGATGGTGTTCTTAAAGGTCAAGAGATTGATGCTCCTGTTTCAATTATGGATCTTGGACCAACACTTGTGGATATTGCGAATGCGGATAAGCTTGATGATATCGATGGAGTATCTTTAAAGACATCATTATTTGAAGGCACAAACAACTACGAAAGAATTGTTCTTTCTGAAGTTGCTGATACTACAGGCGATACTCTCTACATTGGTAGAATGGCTCGATACAAAGATATGAAACTTATTAAGTATAATCATGACTCCCAATCTCTTTGTTTCGATTTAAAGAATGATAAGAAAGAAGAGAATAATCTACCTGAGAGCTTGTTTGATCAAGGCATTAATGAGAAAGCCTTTTCTGACTGGAATATAGACGAAATAGAAAAGACATTTCTTATTAACAAAAAGCATCATTCAATTCTTTCAAAGTGGGGAGCTCTCTTTGAGTCTGAACCCGTAAAAGAACGATGGCATGTACCAGCTTCTTATAAAGAAGAAATAATAGAATAAGTGTAATTAATTGTATTGAAAGCAAATATTAATATTAAAATAGTCATGCTTTCAATTATTTGAAAGTATGATTTGACAAAGAGATTACTTTGTCATTTAATAATTACAAGGTACCTAGCAATTATGGAAGAAATATCAATAAATATCAAACTAATGCGTACGTTTAGACGCTTGGGTTCATTGATTGATGCAAAGGCAACTCCTTTTAGAGGAAGAGGAAGAATTATGAATATTCTTCGAAAGGAAGAGAGCAAGAGCATTGTTCAGAGAGATCTATTAGACATGACACAAATGAAATCGTCTTCTCTTTCAGAGCTTGTAAAAAAGCTTGAAGATGATGGGTTTATTACTAAATCAATAGATCCATCTGACAAGAGAAACATGATTTTGACTCTAACTCCTGAAGGAGAAGCAGAAGCTTTCAGAATGCAGCAAGTAAGAGAGCAAATTGCAGATAAAGCCTTTTCCAGGATTACGAACGAAGAGAAAAACGTTCTTTTGGAAATACTTACAAAACTTCGTGATTACTGGGAAGAAAATCTATGAAATATATAATTGAAAAAATCAAACCACATAAGGCTCTGTTTATCTTCGGAGTAATATTCTTGGCTGTCGAAGCATCTTGCGATTTGCTTCTACCTTCAATAATGAGCCGCATTGTAGATAAGGGAATTGCTGGCTCTAATATGGAGACTATCGTAAAGTCTGCAATATTCATGTTTTGCATAGCGTTAACTGGAGCATGCTGCGCTGTTTGCAGAAATAGATTTTCTGCTCAACTTTCTGAAAATGTAGGGCGTGATATCAGAAACGAACTTTTTGAAAAGGTTGAGCGTTTTTCTTTTGCTTCATTCGGACACTTTAAGGCTGGTAGCCTAATAACAAGACTTACAAATGACATTACACAGATTACAGGATTTGTATTTGGATTATTGCGTATTTTGATTAAAGCTCCAATTATGGCTCTCGGTGCAATGAGTTTGATTGTAATAAATACACCTGAATTTGCACCTGTCTTGTTTTTGATTATTGTACTTGCATCTATCTGGACTATATTGAATGTGTATATCGGCTATCCTAGATATAACGTTGTCCAAGATAAGTTGGATGCTTTTAATGCAAAGATTAGGGAATTCCTTTTGGGAATTAGACTTGTAAAGGCATATTCAGCTGAAAAGGATGAAGTTGAAGAATCTGCAGAGCTATCTGATGAACTTAGAAAAGCAAATATAAGAGCATTGAGAGTATCTGCTGTATTTATGCCTTTAGTTCATTTTAGCGTTAACTTAGGAATTTTGATCATTTTGATTCTTTCAAATATCGAAAGAAAGAATGAGGTTGGTGCATTGATGGCAACTATCAACTATATGACTCAGCTATCAATTTCACTTTCTCAAGTATCAAATATTGTAAATAGAAGCGTAAGAGCTGGAACATCTGCAAACCGTATTAAGGCTGTTCTTGATTACAAGGATGATGGGCAGAATACAAGTGGTAACACAAAAATTGATTATATCACCTCAATTGAGATGAAGGATGTTTCTTTTATCTATCCAGAATCTAAGGAATATACACTTCAAGATGTATCAATTTCAGTTCAAAAAGGAGAAGTGTTATCTATTATTGGTCCAACTGGAAGTGGAAAGACTACATTAATTAATCTATTACCAAGATTCTTTGATATCTCATCTGGTACTTATTCAATAAATGGCCAAGATAACTTTAGCTATAATATAGAGGACTTAAGAAAATGTTTTGCTTTGATATCTCAAAACCCATTCTTGTTTTCAGGCACAATCAGAGATAATTTATTATTTTCAAACGAAAAAGCAACAGATGAAGAAATAATAGATGCACTCAAGAAAGCTGAAGCTTATGGCTTTGTATCATCTCTTCCTGATGGTTTGGACACAATTCTAGGACAGGGAGGAGTAAACCTATCTGGAGGTCAAAAACAAAGACTATCGATTGCTCGTGCTATTGTTTCTGGCGCTTCTTTCTTCATAGTTGATGATGCTACCTCTGCTTTGGATTCTTTCACTGAACATAGAGTTTTGGATAATCTATTCAATCTTGATAGCACATTTATTCTTGTCACACAAAGAATATCCACAGCAAGAAGGGCTGATCGAATTCTTGTTTTGGATAATGGAAGATCTGTAGGACTTGGAAAACATGCAGAACTAATTAAGAGCTGTGAAATCTATAAGGAAATATATAACTCTCAAATAGGAGGTGATCTATAATGTCAGCACCTCAAGCTAAACGAAGCATGAATGCAGATCGCTTTGGTGTTATTTCAAAACCAAAGGATGGAAAGAAAACATTTATTAGATTATTCAAGGAAACCAAGGGTGCAAGAAATGGTCTTGCTCTCATTCTTGTATTTTCATTCTGTATTGCAATGTTCAATTCCTTGATACCTTCACTTTTAGGAACAGCAGTCAATAAGATATATACAAAGCAGAATGTAATTGCACTTTTGTTTGTTATTGCTTTTGTTTATATTGTTGATTTTCTTGCGCGTTTCTTGCAGGAATATCTAATGGCTCCTGTTTCCCAGAAGGTAATTCACTATCTTAGATGCAAACTCTTTACAAAATATTCAACATTGCCATTATCATTCTTTGACAATAGCCTTCATGGAGATCTTATTAGTAGAATTACTAATGATATAGACAATATCTCATCAACATTCTCAGAGTCCTTTGCAAAGCTAGTTATTCATGTAATCTCTTTTGTTGGAACAATTATTGCAATGTTTATTCTTTCTCCATTGATGGCATGTGTTGTAATGATTGTATCTCCTTGTGTTGTTCTTCTTGTTTGGTTTGTTACAAAACATACAAGAGGATACTACAGAAATATGCAGCATACTCTTGGAACATTAACAGGTGAGTTGGAAGAGGATATAACTGGATATCATGTAATAAAGGCATTCAGCCAAGAAGATAAGGTTATAAATGACTTTAGAGCTCACAATGAAAAACTATGCCAGATAGGAATCAAGGCAACAACATGGTCAGGTATATTGATGCCAGCAATGAATGTTCTTCAGAATGTTGACTTTATTATCATAGTCATAATTGGTTCAGTTTTTGCAGTAAAGGGATATATAACAATTGGACTTATTTCTGCTTTTACGCTATATGCAAGACAATTCATGAGACCATTGAATGAAGTTGCAGGTATATACAATACACTTCAATCAGCTTTGTCTGCTGCAGAAAGAGTATTTGAAATTCTTGACAAGCAAGACGAGGATTTTGCAGTAAAAGCTCTTACTGAAAAGGAAATAGTAGGGGATATTGAGATTGAAAATATCAACTTCTCATATGTTGAAGGCAAGAAGATTATCAAGAATCTTTCTCTATCAATCAAACATGGAATGAAGGTTGCTCTTGTTGGTGAGACAGGATGTGGAAAGACAACGCTTATAAATCTACTTACAAGAATGTATGATGTTGATGATGGATCTATCTTATTGGATGGTAAAAACCTAAAGGATTATGATCTTACGGAACTTCGTTCTATGTTCTCTGTTGTTCTTCAAGACAGTAGACTCTTTTCTAAGTCTGTTTATGAAAACCTCTGTTATGGCAGTAAGATAATTGATAAGGAACTATGTGAAACTGTTTGCAAGGAAATTGGTGTCGATAGTTTTATTAGAAGACTTCCACAGCAATATGACACCATCCTTGATAGCTCTGCAATGCTAAGTGAAGGAGAGCGTCAGCTGTTGACCATTGCACGTGCAATTATCAAGAACTCTCCATTGATTATTCTTGATGAAGCAACATCCAATGTTGATACTGTTACAGAGAGAAAGATCAAGAAAGCAATAGATAAAATTACTAATGGACGCACATCTATATTCATTGCTCATAGATTATCTACTATCAAGGATTCTGATCTAATTGTACTTCTGGATCATGGCAAGATTATTGAACAGGGAACGCATGAAGAGCTATTGGCTTTAAATGGTCGATACGCTGCAATGTATAAACTTCAAATTGGAAGTAATATTGCATAAGAGTTGATTTTAATATTAGGCTATGAAGTATTTTCATAGCCTAAAACAAATTATGCTAAATGTCCTTTTGCAATTCCATCAAATCCATCAATGCTTAACTCTCCATAGAGATGCATGATTACAGACATTGAATTGTCTTTAAATCCTGCTTGCATTGTAAAGCTTCCGAATTCTTCGTGTCCAAATTGAACAAGAAGAGCAAAGGATCCATCAGAGATAAATCCTCCTGAAACATTGCAAGGACTGGATTGTAGAATAGGGAATGGATTTGCAATATTGCATCCATAACCAAATTTGAATTCATATTCTCCAGACTTTTGCTTTATTAAAACAATGCCATAATCATCATTGAAGCTGAATGAAACCTCTTCGAGACCAATTGAATTACCTTCATCAAATTTAAAAGACTTCCCATTCAATTTCTTTTCCATTTCTACAGATCTTTTGCCTCTTGAAACTGGAATTTTCAAGTCTGATGGAACTGGAACAATTTTATCATCAAGATTATTAGCAATATTCCAAATAGAATCAAAGATTGCCATATCCATTGATTTATCGGCTTGGGTATCAGCAGTTGTAACAATGACGATATCCTTATCAGGAAAAGCAATAGCATATTGTCCACCAAGGCCAAGCATTCCATATGTATTGTCTTTCATTTGCCAAAATTGATATCCATATCCTAGCTTTTGATTTTCATTGCATTCTACAATGCTTGTCTCTGATAGTTTTGATGTTGCTTCATCTAGGTAAGATGTAGGAACATCTTTCAAGGATCTATGCATTACACCATCCATTGTCTTTAAGATATCAATTGGACGTAACATCAATCCAGAACCACCTACAGGATAGTTCATAGGGTCCTTGGTAATGTATGTGTTATCACTGACACAAAGATCAGATAGGTATGTTTCCTTGATGAATGATACAAAGTCCTTTCCAGATAGTTTCTCTACAAGTGCAGCCATTACATGTGGAGATGAAGTATCGTATAAAAAGAACATTCCAGGATCATGATCTGGCTTTGTTGTAAAGAAGGACTTTACCCAATCCTTTTGCCAGGATGGAATATAGTTTCCCTTACCACCATTTTTATATGTTGTACTTTTGAAGCATGTTCTCATCATCAACATATTCCTAATGGTCATGGATTTGATTTCATCAGGTGTAGTAGGGGAAAGCATTTCTGGAAAATACTTAACGATTGGATCGTCTAATGAAATCTTTTCTTGTCCTACAAGAACGCCAATTGCAAGAGATACAAAACTCTTTGTACAGGAATATATTCTATGTAATGTTTCTCTTTCATAAGGCTTCCAATATACCTCTGCAATTAACTCTGATCCCTTTGAAACAAGCAAGGAGTGCATTGGCACTCCTGCTTTTGTAAGACTATTAACAGCATTCAATACAACAGAAGGTATTCCATTATTTTGTTTAGTTTCTGTCATAATCAATTCTCTTTTTATTTTGTAACAAGATTCTGCTGCTTAGCAAATGCAACACCTTCATCGTTCCAAGCCTTTCCGCCCATCTTATTGAAGTCTGAAATAAACTTCTCCCAATTTTCTGGTGTAAGTTTCTTAGATCCAGCGATGAACTCAGCCAAGCCTTGCTCATAGAATCTCATGACATCAGCATTTGGAGTTGGCATGATACCAGAACCAATTGTATTCTTCCAAGGACCTTCTTCTGCTGCAATACAGTACTTGATAGGGCTAATGAGCTTTCCAGAATTCTTAGCATAATAATCTGGGAATCTGCCAGCAAGTTCTTGAGAAGTATTGAAATATACAATATTTCTTAGCTGTGTCATTACTTGTCCCTTAATACCAACAAATGAATTTTCTCCAAGATCTCCTACTGTAGGAACTCCCTTTTCGTTCAAGACGTAGTTCTTTCCTTCTACACCATAACCAAGTAGGTAATATCCTTCATCTGTACCGAACCATTCAAATAGGCGTGCGATAGCATCCATTTTTTCTTGGTTCTTAGCATCCTTAGCAGAAACTGCATAGATTCTATAAGCCTTATCAAGAGCACCAACATAAGCAGTACCAGTTTCACCAACTGGAGGATTGATTGTAATCCATTCGCCTTCTGGGAAGTTCATATCAAATGGAAGGTAGTTTGATTCAGCTGATAGGGCAGCCCATGACTCGTACATCATTCCAAACTTTCCCTGCTTCCAAGCAGCTCTGAAGTCATCCTTCTTGTAAGTAATCCAGTTAGGATCAATTACTCCATTGCTAATCATCTTATTAAGGAATTCCATGAAGTTATAGAACTCAGGATTGTAGATTGTTAGACCAAGATGATTTTCTCTGAAATCCCATAGTCCAGGAACATCGAATGCTCCCATGATTGGCCATAGTCTAGCACCAGGATATCCCTTGAATGTTGAGTTAGATTCAATGAACGCACCATAGCCATATGTATCATTCTTGCCATTTCCATCTGGATCGTTATATGTGAATGCATACATTACATCATATAGCTCATCCAATGTTGTAGGAACTTCTAGGCCAAGATTATCTAGCCAATCCTTTCTAATAGCAAATACTTCAACACCAACAGTGGAAGATGGAATGCTCATTCCCCAGTTCTTGCCATTAAAAGATGCATGGTTAATGGAATCCTGATCATGATATTTTGCAGTTCTATTTGGCATCTTAGCAAAGAAATCTTCTCCTAGTGGAGCTACAAGACCTTGCTTGACAAGGTTTGTTAGAACTGGACGAGAGACCATGAATACATCTGGAAGAGTATTACCAGCACCAGCTGCCTGAATCTTTACATCCTGGTCAGAATCACTTGATGGAAGAGCTACAAGCTTAAGATTGATTCCAAGCTTATCCTTAATGATCTGATATCCTTCCCAGTCTGATGGGATTGGACCAGCTTCAGTTACTGCGGCACCATACCAAAGTTCGATGTCTACAAGTTTGTTCTTTGAAGATGAAGATTCTTTGTTTCCTTCTGCACAAAGCATCGACAACGATAACATTAGCACTAATGCTATTGTTAGTATTTTTTTCATTTTTTCTTCTCCTATAGGTAACATTCTTAGGCACGATTATCCAGCTGTAAATGGACGAAAATAGCATAAGTTTTAAATTTAACGACATTTTTAAAATTGTTACTAAGTACGGTCTTATTCTCATTTTTTGATGTAACACCATACTTAGGAAAGTATTATTTTGTCAGATTTCACTGTTAATTTAACAAATGGTGACTTTTAACCCACTAGGACATTATATGGCCACTTCTTGTTGTACCCTTGCAATATGAAAGCTACAAGAGAAGACATAAAGAAAAACCTAATCAAATATGACATCA
>CAKQTE010000044.1 GCA_934276485.1 uncultured Spirochaetales bacterium
GGAATGTCTGTCTCTGAGATATCTTCCTCTGTCGGATTCTCTTCCTCTAGCTATTTTTCTCAACGCTTCAAGCTAACTCTTGGTATTACACCAATGGAATTCAGATCAGGCATTAAGATGTAAAAAAAGGCAACCCACCTTGCATCCAATGATGCAACACGAGTTGCTCTATATCTTTAAGGCTCTGGAATCCCACACCTACAGGCAGCCTTTGCATACTCTGTAGTCCATTACCATATTTTCAAAAAAATAGACTGACCTTATTGATCAGCCTATATAAACTTATCTGTCAAAAAGGATACAATAAAACGATTATCTTTGAAAATGGGGTAAAAGGGTAATTGTGTCACACTTTTTCTCAAAGCTTAGGAAAATGTAAGCTCATGTGTGTTCTCTGTTTTGAAAAACTATGTGGATTGGGAAAGCAAAAAAAATGGCATCCCTTTCTGCAGTCAATACTGCAAAATCGGAATAGCTCATATATGTTCTCGAGTGTTGGGAATTCACCTACCAATTAACCTTTGCTAATACAACAGCCAACAAGCTCGCTTATTACTTAGTTATCAACACAGTCAAAGATAACGATTTAAAATACTATGGTCAATGCCATTATGATACTTTTCTACTAAAACTATGCTTATTGACTCTGTTTTTCCATCTTTAAATATAACTTCGACATTATCCTTTGTTCGAACAACAATCCGATCAACAAGTATCGCAAACATTTCAGAAGAAAACTCAGTTACAACAGTTGGTAGCTTTCTCAATGAATCAATGTAGACCGACATTTTAACTTTTGCTTCATTGTTTTCAGTTATTGTTTCCTCTATTTTCTCAATCTCTTTCTTTTTTGCTGTGAACTTATCAACTAACGAATTGTATTCTGCGTTATAGGTATCCTGGTCTTGGGCTGTAGAGCTGTTTCCTTTAATCAGATCATCAATGGCGATGCTGATTGCCCTTAACTCTGTTTCTAGTTCTGCCCTTATCTTCTCGTTTTCTGTGTTCTGAAAAGCATTCTCGATTGTAGCTTCCAGCTCCTTAATCATAATGGCTTTTGAAGGAGAAATATTGTTGACTGCCTTTATGAAAATATCCTGGATTTCATTCTCCTTGAGATGTGGAGTCGTGCACTTATTCTCTCCCTTGAACTTATCAGAGCACTGCCAAATCGTGCATTTATACTTGTCTTTTGAATGCCAAACCTTCGGTGCAAAAGCAGCACCGCAATCAGCACAGATGATACGCCCCGAGAAGATGTTCCCTTTGTATGCTCTTCTATTTCCTTCAGGGTCTTTTAGCATGCATTGGACGATATCAAATAGCTCCTTGCTGATTATCGCAGGATGGCTATCCTCAACATAATATTGAGGAACTTCTCCTTTATTTACCTTTCTTTTCTTTGAAAGGAAATCAACACTGAAAGTCTTCTGCAGGAGAGCATTGCCAGTGTATTTTTCATTTATAAGGATACTTCTTATCTGGGTAGTTCTCCAAATATCCTTCCCTTTAGCAGTTTTGATTCCTCTAGCTGTCAACTCATCAGCAATCCATCTCATGGAATGCCCGGAAGCGTAAGAAGAATAAATAAATCTGATGATTTTAGCGTCTTTATCATCAATCTCAATTGCGCCATCAGAAGCCTTTCTGTATCCAAGCATTCCATTTGTTTGGATATAGACCTTGCCATCAGCAAAGCTCTTTCTCTTTCCCCATGTGACGTTCTCTGAGATGGATCTTGATTCCTCCTGTGCAATTGAGGACATGATTGTGATAAGAACCTCGCTTTTGCTATCAAGTGTCCAAATGTTCTCTTTCTCAAAATAGACCTCAACACCATGCTTCTTGAGCTCTCTGATTGTGGTCAATGAATCGACAGTATTACGAGCGAAGCGTGATATCGACTTGGTGATAATCAAATCAATCTTACCGGAGTACGCATCTGTAATCATGGACAGGAATCCAGTGCGTTTCGCTGTGCTTGTACCAGATATCCCTTCATCAGTATAAACCTTGATAAATTCCCATCCATCATGATTCTTGATATAGTTGGTGTAATAATCAACTTGAGCTTCATAGCTTGTCTCCTGTTCTTCGTGGTCTGTTGAAACTCGAGCATAACCCGCAACTTTCCTTACGCTGTCTTCTGTTATCGGCTCGGAGCCAAAGCGGGTAAGAGTTGCGGGAATTGCAGTAACTTTTCTAGCCATTTTTACCTTCCTCCAATACATGATGGTTTTTATCAACCATCCAGCTCTTTGTTGCTTTTCGTCCATTCTTCAGGTGATAAATGAGCTTCCTTTCAGTGCTGACTTCTATGTAATCAATGAAAGAATCAAAGTCTTCGATTGATAAACCTTCTTCTGATAAGACTTCAGAGGTTAAAGCATAAAGAACACGCTCAGGAATATTCACGCTTGGACAGTGTTCTGCACCTTTATCAAGCTTCCCTGCGCATATCCAAACATGATTTTTTCTCTTCAAACGCCTTCTATAATGCTGCTTACAAGAAGAGCAAACAATCTTAGATGTGAATACAGTGAACGATATGGCTTTTGATGCCTTGATTCCGAGCTTGCTCCTTCTGCCAATCTCCTCTTGCACCTTTTGAAATAGCTCCTTGCTGATTATTTCAGGAAGGGCATCCTCTACAAGGTACTTTGTAAGCTCCCCATTGTTCTTCATCTTTCTGTGGCTTAGGTGATTCTCCTTAAAGGTCTTTTGAAGAACCATATCGCCTGTATACGAAATATCACGTAGAATCTTGCAAACAGTGTTATAGGAAAAAACATCATTTCCAGTTGGGGATTTAATCCCCCTTTCTGTCAGAAGCTTGGAAATGCCATCTGGTGAATTGCCTCTTAGGTACTCAGAGAAGATAAGTCTTACAATCTCTGCTTCATCTTCATCTATGATGAATTCTCCATCAACCTTCCTATAACCATAGAGGCGGACTGTGTGGTTTTTACCTTCCTTGAAATCCTTTCTGATAGACCATTTGACATTCTCTGAAATCGAGCGTGATTCCTCTTGTGCAAAAGATGCAAGCAAGGTCAATAAAAGCTCTCCTTCAGATGAGAACGAATCTATATTCTCTCGCTCAAAATGAACATTGACACCAAGGTCTTTCAGCTCCCTTACCGATGATAATAAATCCACTGTGTTGCGAGCAAATCGCGAAATGGACTTGGTAAGAATGAGGTCAATTTCCCCATTTTTTGCACTGTTCATCATTTTCAAGAACCCTTCTCGTTGGGTCTTTGTTCCTGTGATACCCAAATCTGAGAAGATGCCAACAAACGTCCAATCTCTCCTTTTTTGAATGATGCTATTATAGTAGCTTATCTGTTGTGAGAGAGAATGCTCAGTTGCATCATAGTCAGCTGAGACACGAGCATAAGCTGCAACCTTTTTCTTTTCGCTAAGCTTCGGCGCATTTCCTTTTAATTGTATTATTCTCATAAGATAATCCTCACACTATACATCACTCCAAATAGGTTTATAATCAAGCACTATAAAGATTTAACTCTGTAATGATAGGCCTATTCCTTTCTCTTGAAGCTTTCTCGATTCTTAATAGTTCTTCATGGTTTATAAGTCCTTTTTCATATAGGGATTTGATGAAAGCTATGGTGTATTGATATTTGAATTCAGCCTTGAATTGTGTCTCAGTCATTTTCCTTTCCACCTCCAAAACGATGAGCCATGTAGCAAGCTGTTGAACAATACTTCTTGTGACTTGAAGGATAGGAATAGAAGGTTTCTCCGCATTGTGGGCATACACATCTTCTCTGTTTGCTTCCATTCTGTTTCTTGATTCCAGCGTGCTTATTCCACCACGTATAACGACATTTATCAGAACAGAATAATCTCTGTCTTTTTCCTGATTTTTGGATTATAGGAGAGCCACAGCAAAGGCATAAAAGACCTGAATTGCTTATTCGCCTTTTACTTTTTGCCTTTTCTCCGTCAAGTCCTATTTTCTTTGCGTGATATCTGACGTTATCTCTATTAATTCCAAGGAGATTTGCAATGGCTTGATAACCATATCCCGCCTTTCTTAATTCCTCTATCTTTGTCTTTTGCTCTTCAGTCACGATTGGCTCCTTGCTAATTACCAAGGAAAGGGAGCCTTTCGTTGTGAAGCTATTTGATTATTGGATTTTTTAACGTATTTTTAAGGTATAGAGGGGGATAAATTGAGTTTTAATTGCAATCGTATTTATGAAACTGCAAGACGCACTTTAGAGTTATATGTAATAAACAGAAAACGTTTAGAATCACCAATCGACAATTCTCTCTTTGAAACAAAGGCTGTTGGTGCTGGATGTTTATATCAAGAGGGCGAGAAAACTTATATTTTTTCTGTTGAGCATCTAAATCCAGAAATCGATTGTTGTTGTCAATTTGAGAATTCTATTGTTAAACTGCAATTGAAAAACATATTTAAACAAAAGGAGATTAACTATGATAAAAAGACACTCTTATCTTTTCTTGGTAGTATTGGTATTGGCTATGCTATCTTTTTTTGTAGCATGTGACAACAAATCTACCCCCCCCCCACGAGCATACGTTCGCCGACAAGTTAATCCATAACGAAACGCACCATTGGTATCCTGCTACTTGTGAGCATACTGATGAGGTGAAGGATAAAGCTAAGCATACATGGGATGATGGAGTAGAAACAACTCCTGCTGGATATGGAGTAGAAGGTGAGAAGACATATACATGTACTGCTTGTGGTAGAAAAAGAACAGAATCTATTGCTCCTCTTCCTCCTATGACAACAGGTTCTATAAAGTTTGTTGATCATTATACATTCGATAAAACTTACAGCAATGAACCAATCTCAATAGATAAATCAAACGTCGTTAGAGTTGTAGATGGTATTGAGACTCCAATTGATAACCAAGATGCTATCTCATTCTTGTTCAAGCAATTTGATGCTGATGATAGTACTTATATAGCAGATGCTCCAAAAAAGCCTGGTCACTATATGGTAAAGGTTATTGTTGCTGCAAGCCCCGAATGGACAGAAAAAGAGTTTGAACAAGGTTTCTATATTGATAAGATTAAGCTTAGCGGCGAATACGACCTTAAAGACAACTTATCATACAAAGGTAAAAGCTATCTTATTAGCCGCCAGTTGACATTAACTCATGCAGACCTTCCTTGTATTCTTGAAGGTGAGACTGTAGTTATCAAAGATATTAGTACTAACAAAAATGCAGGCAGGATAGAGGTTGATAGCTACACAATTGTTGAAAATGAATATTATGATGACCTAGACTTACCTAAATTCAAGTTATATGCAACAGTTAATCCATTCAACATTTCAGCTGATATCAATATTACAAAAGTTTATGATGGTACAACAAATGCTGAATTTGAAGCTTGGGGAGCAACCATTCCTGAAGCAGATAGAGGAAAACTAAGACTCACTGTTACTGCAGATGGCAAGGATGTAGGAACTCATAGCCCTACAAATGGTTTGCCTGTTGTTTTCTATCTCGAGGGTGCAAGCACAAACAACTACATAATCGATAAGTCTAAGATCTCTATTAATATAACTGCTAGACCTCTTAGTTTTAATACGAATCCAACTGCTGTTTATGATGGTACAAACACAAAAGTAGTAGCTGGGCCAGAGATTCTCAAAGGCCTTGTTGACGGAGAAAGCCTAACAATTACTATTGAGACAGGCAATCAGAATGTATTAAGACCGGACGCAACACCACCTACAGATCTTGCTTATACTATATCGGCAGGGACAAATACGATATTATCAAATTATCAAATTAAACAGAGTGAAATTGATAGAGCAAGAATTATTCCGGTTGAACTTGTCTTGAAGAATCCTGATGGTGATGCTTTGACTAAATTTGAATATCATAATAGTTTAAAGTTGACTAAGTCTGCTAATGTTATATTTAATGGAATTGTAAAAGGGCAGGAAATAACACTTGAAGTTGAATTTTCAGGTGTTAACGTTAATTCTTCTTATAAAGACCATAAATTCTTAATCGGCTCTGGTTCAACAACATATAACTATAAGCTATCAGGAACTGATTATCAGCAGCTTAAGACAGCTAAAATATCTCCAAAAACACTTTTATTCTTTGGCAAATACTACATGGCGACAAAAGGCAATTCACTATTATACTTTATGTTGCCAAGTCAGATACAAAGCATAGGATTGATCAAAGTTAGGCTTAATGTTTCAGGTGAGCATGCAAACTGGGAGGTTGGACAATATTACAATGTAGCAGCATGTGGATGGACTTTAAAGCCAGAACCTGCAAATCAAAACTTCACTGTTAAAATTATAGATAATGCGACAATATATGTTAGACCGTTACAATCTCCTAGCCCTATTGTAAACGTAGGGGAATCTGGAACAGCCGTTACGGCTGATGCTAATGGATATCTCCATTGCAGAATTAAAGATGTAACAAAAGGAGAAACATATAAGATTGTCGTAAACAATGGCACAGAAACAGTTGCATATGACAAAATGACACTAAGATCCGGTGGTTCTGCATATATAGTACAGTACATTGATCCTGGAAAAGGTATCTTTGAATACAGTGGTGATTCTGGTGCAGAATTGCAACTACATGCAGAATTGATTGAGAACCAGACCTACACAGTTAAAGTAACCAAAGTAACATAAGAATAGGGCTTTAGTGCTACCAGAGGTTGCTTTACTTTAATATTTGCAGAAGTAGGCAACCTCCTTTTTTGAGTTTTCGTTACAACAAAATTGCAGTTTTGCTGTAAGGGGAACTCCATCTCCTTTTTATTTGACTTAAGTTGTCAATATTGAAATTCAACAATAATAAAGTTTGTAAATATCATAGAGTAGAATCCCTGAATACTGGCACATACTCAAATACCTCTAAAAAGAGGTT
>CAKQTE010000045.1 GCA_934276485.1 uncultured Spirochaetales bacterium
TTTGGAAGACGTTCTACTGGTCGAATGGATATTCGTAAACTGGATGGCACCCATATAAATGCATCCGCTAACTATAAAAATATAAAATTGCTTGAAAATAGCAAACATATCTTAACAGAAAGGAGTATGGGAAGTTTCCTACCCGCTGTAAGCAGTGGGGTTTCTGCTTCCTAAATATTTTATGACAATAGATTTTACAAAGGGCGATGGACTTGTTCCTGCAGTAGTACAGGATGCTATTACAAGAAAGGTCTTGATGCTTGGATATATGAATGAAGAGGCTTATAACCTTACTCTAGAGCGTGGTCTTGTTACGTTCTACTCAAGATCAAGAAAGAGAATCTGGACTAAGGGTGAGACAGACGGAAACTTCTTGCAGCTTAGAGAGATTCTTGCAGATTGCGATGGAGATACGCTGCTGGTAAAAGCCATTCCATCAGGTCCTGTCTGCCACACAGGTGCAGATACTTGTTTTGGTGAAGATAACGAGCCATCCGAGATCTCATCTCCAGAGTTCTTATTCTATCTAGAGAATGTAATCAAAGATAGACGCGCAAATCCTGTTGAAGGTTCATATACAACACATCTGTTTAGTAGAGGCCTTAATAAGATTGCTCAAAAAGTCGGAGAAGAAGCAGTTGAGCTAATCATCGAAGCAAAGGATGATGATAAGGATCTTTTATTAGGAGAAGCTGCAGATTTGATGTACCACTACATGGTTCTTCTTACTCAAAAAAATTGTTCTCTTGCAGAAGTAATCGAGGTTTTAAAGGACAGACACGCAAGATGAGCCCTGAGTGGATATATAACGATTATATTGAGTTTATAGAGGAGAAGTGTGAAGATTTCTCCTCTTTTGATTTTAATGCAAAGACATTTGATTCCTCTCTCTTCTCATCCTGCATTTTTAGATCAAGCTCATTTGTTTCATCATCCTTTCTGAATGTAAAGTTCATTGATTGTGATTTCTCTCAAGCGAATTTCCAACTCTCTCATTTCACATCTGTCGAGTTTATACGCTGCAAGCTGTCAGGAACTTCATTTCTTGAGACAAAGATGAAGAATACAAAATTTGCAGAGTGCAACTTCATGTATGCAACGCTTACAGATTCTATTCTTCTTTCTACAACGATATCATCCTCATCTCTTTTGGATTGCGCGCTAGAGAGTATAAGTGGAAAGAAAATAGTTATCGAAAGATCCAAGCTTTCTGGCTCTTCGCTAAAGAATACATGTCTTTCTCTAATAGATTTCAAAGGAAGCGATTTATCGGCAATATATCTATCTGATGATAGACATGAGTTAAAGGGGTCAAGATTGGATGTATCTCAAGCTCTGGATATAATACGGGGCTTTTCTGTGGATATATACTAAATATATATTCCAGATACGGAATAATAAATTGTTACTTTATATCTAAATTCGTCATATTCCTTTTATCAAACATTGTTTGTGTCTACAATGGTTGCTTAAATGGGGAGGTAATATGGGGTATATTTTTGAGTCCCTGCCTGAGATAAGCGAAGAAGAGCTAAAAAGCGCAATTGGGTATGCTGAAAAGCAAACTCTTTCATCACTACCGAAATTCAAGACAAAATTCAAATATTCACATAGTGAGAATGGATTCTATCCAGAGAGTGATAATGTTGAGTGGACAACAGGCTTTTGGACAGGTGAGTTATGGCTCATGTATGAGGCGATGAAAAGAGATGAATTTAGAACTGCAGCCGAGTGGCAAGTTAATTCATTTCTAGACCGAATTGAAAAGAAGATAGACATAAATCATCATGACATGGGATTCTTGTACACGCCATCTTGTGTTGCATCATATAAGATCACAGGTTCTGAGATAGGAAAAAAAGCAGCGCTTCTTGCTGCCGATAATCTTCTTTCTAGATTCCAGGAAAAGGGTAGATTCATTCAAGCATGGGGAGATCTTGGAGAAAAAGATAACTATCGCTTGATAATCGATTGTTTGTTGAACGTTCCACTACTATTTTGGGCTTATGATATTACTAAGGATTCTAAGTACACTTATGTTGCCAATGCACATTTGGATACAGCGATGAAATATGTTCTTAGACATGACAATTCTACCTATCATACATATTTCTTTGATCTTGAGACTGGAAAACCTTTGAAAGGTGTTACTTTCCAGGGCTATAGGGATGGATCTGCGTGGGCACGTGGACAGGCATGGGGCGTTTATGGATCTGCACTTGCTTATAGATATACACATAAGAGCGAACACCTCGATGTATTTCGAAAAACGTTGTCTTTCTTCTTGTCGCATTTGCCTGAGGATATAATTCCATATTGGGACTTTGACTTTATGTTTCCATCTACAGAGCCAAAAGATAGTTCTGCGCTTGCAATATGCATATGTGGAATGCTAGAAGCATCAAAGTATGTAGATAAAGATGAAAGAAAGCAATTAATCACAAGCGCAAAAAAGCTTATGCGTGTATTATATAAAGAAGCAGCAGTCAAAGATCCTTCTATTTCAAATGGTCAACTACTACATGGTACATATGCTCATAAGAGCCCATATAACCCATGCAGAAATAGAGGTGTGGATGAATGCAATATCTGGGGAGATTATTTCTACGTCGAAGCTCTTGCTCGACTATCTTCAGATTGGAACCCATATTGGTAAAAAAAAGGAGAGAAAATGAAACAGGTAGTTATTTTGATGACAGATACTACTAGAAAGGATATGGTAGGCGCGTATGGAGACGAGAGAATGAAGACTCCATGTTTGGACTCTCTTGCTTCCGAGGGCCTGCGATATGATAACGCATATACATGCCAACCTGTGTGTGGGCCTGCACGCTCTGCTATCTTTACAGGTTGTTTCCCTCATTCAAATGGAATGGTAACAAATTCCATTCCACTTGGAGACAACGTAAAGACTATTGGACAGAGATTAAGGGACAATGGTATAAACACAGGATATGTTGGAAAGTGGCACTTGGATGGTGGCGACTACTTTGGACTTGGAAGATGCCCTGATGGTTGGAATGCTAAGTATTGGTATGATATGCATAACTACCTAGAAGAGCTTACAGATGAAGAGAGAATGGCTTCCAGAAAGAGTGAGAATGCTCCATGGCCAGAGGATAAGTGTTATGCTCATAGAACTGTCAACAGGGCTCTTGATTATATCGATGAGTTCAAGGACAAGGATTTCTTCTTGACAGTAAGTCTTGATGAGCCACATGGCCCATGCTTATGTCCATCACCTTTCGACACCATGTATGATGGATTCAAGTTCGATGACGATCCTGTATACCACGATAGCCTGGATGATAAACCAATGATGCAAAAGCTATGGGCAGGAGGTGCTCTTGGACAGGATCCCGAGACACTTCATCAAGAGTCCAAGATGCTATCTTTGTTCTTAGGATGCAATAGCTATGCAGACTATGAGCTTGGAAGAGTAATTGAGAAGATCAACAAGGTGTGTCCTGATGCACTTGTTATATACACATCCGATCATGGCGATATGCTAGGTGCACATAGACTACAGGGAAAGAATGCCGCTTACTACAAGGAGATAACCAACATTCCATTTATCGTAAGGGACGGAATAAATGGTGCAAAGGGTGTTGTGGAGGCTCCTACATCCCACATTGACCTTGCTCCAACAGTTCTTGATTACTTTGGCATTCCAATCCCAAAACTATTGGAAGGACAGTCGATTCTAAGACAAATTAAGGATCCTAGCTTAAAGATCAATGACTATGTATTTACAGAATTCACTCGTTATGAGGTGGATCATGATGGCTTTGGTGGGCTTCAGATGATGCGTGGCGTCACAGATGGTCGCTATAAGCTATCCATTAACCTCATGGACACAGACGAGCTGTATGATCTAGATAGCGATCCAGGAGAGGTGAACAACCTAATACTCTCAGAAGAGACAAAGGAGATCAGAAACAAGCTTCACGATGTGCTTCTTGCCCACATGGATGATACTCGTGATATGTATCGTGGCTATCAATGGGCAGCACGAAGTTGGAGAGAAGAATATAAGCCATCTTGGAACAACTCAGCTTGCACAAGACAGCGTGAGAATGAAGAGTATGAGCCTAGACAGTGGGATTATGATACAGGGTTACCTATGAAGGATGCTGTAAGAGGCAAGAAACTCTATGATGAGAAAAAGTAATTGAATATGGCACCTTCGGGTGCCAATTTAATTTAAAATCACTTACAATCGAAGCATGGCATATAGAAGTATTTTGATCAAACCTGCATCAGGCGCATGCAATATGCATTGCGATTATTGTTTTTATAAAGATGAACAATGCAATAGAGACGTTAGATTATATGGAATCATGAGCAAAGAGACAGCTCATAATCTTATAGATAAGGCACTAGAAGGGGACAGTGTAGTATCATTTGCATTTCAAGGTGGAGAGCCAACGCTAGCAGGCTTGGACTACTTCAAGGACTTTGTTGAATATGCAAATTCCACAGCTCCAGGACGATGTTCGTTTGCACTTCAGACAAATGGATACGCCATCGACAGAGAGTGGGCAAGATTCTTCCATGACAATAACTTCCTGATCGGGCTATCGATGGATGGACCAAAAGCCATTCATGATAAGTATCGTCATAGTGGCGATAGGCAAAATGGTTCTTTTAAGAATGTTTATAGAACAAGCCAGATATTGAAATCAGAGAAGGTTGAATTCAACATTCTTATTACAGTTACAAATGATGTAGCAAAGAACATTGATCAGATACAGGACTTCTTTGTTCGTAACGACTTTAGGTATTTGCAATACATTCCATGCATCGATCCTATTGGCAGCAGAGGAACAGAGAGTTATTCACTATCTGTTGATGCTTATGGGGAATTTCTAAAGAAGCTTTTCGATAGATATTTCACGCTATGGCAAGAAGGAAGATATGTCTCGATTCGTTTCTTTGACAACCTTGTTTCAATGCTCATCGGTCAAAGACCGGAAGCGTGCGGCATGATCGGGATATGTGGCCTGAATTATGTTGTTGAGGCAGATGGAGGCGTATATCCATGCGACTTCTATGTGCTTGATGACTACAAGCTTGGAAACATAAACGATGCCTCATTTGACGATTTTGATGCAAAAAGAGATGAAATTGGCTTTATCGAGAAGTCAAAGCATATAGATCCAGAGTGTAAAGCTTGCAGATATTTCCCTATTTGCAGAGGTGGTTGTCGTCGTGACAGAGATGACTTTGCTCTCTCATCTAGCTTAAAATTGAACTATCTGTGTTCTGCTTTCAAGAGCTTCTACGCTTATTCGCTTCCTCGTATGGAGATAATGGCAAGAGCTGAATTAGAAGCAAGAATGCAACACGGAAGATAGAATCTCAAGAATTCAGCATGTCTGCTGTTCTTATTTCGAATATAAATAATGATGCATAACTATGTGCTGTTTTGCAGGGAGAGTTCTTGCTTTTGAGTCTTTCTTGTTTCGCAAAAATAAATATTGTTAAAAAATGCGAAACGATATAACCTAGAAATAGAGGTGCGCCAGTTCGGTGTACATAATCTAACTCGGTGAGAGTCCGAGTCTGGTAAAGCCTAGCAAGCAACCGGTACATAGCCTTGGAGTCTAGCTCGTGAGGGCGGATTTAAGCGTAGGCAGTGG
>CAKQTE010000046.1 GCA_934276485.1 uncultured Spirochaetales bacterium
AGGATGCTTCTTTCCTGCCACGCGCTCTGACGTAACCCTATAGAGATAGTAGCTATCTCCAATCCTCTTAACAGACGTTGATTTTTCCTTATGCTTCTCAACCCAATCAGGATAATTCATTTCAGACCTCAGTAGTTATAATTATACACTACATCCTGCCAAAAAGAAAGAGGAACCTTAGCTAAAAAACCGAAATTCCTCATTTAAATAGCTCAAAACATCTGGTTGAATTACTTCATGCGTTTATTCTGTAGTGGATATAGAATTACTACAAGCGTGATTTTTGACTGATATATTAGTTTTAATTTCGCTTTGAGGAAGCGAAATCGTTTGGATTGTAGCAAAGAAAAAGTGGGCATCCTACACTATGAGAATGCCCTCTGAGTTATCAACAATTGAGATTATTTGATTCTTTTGAGAATGTTCTTGTCTTCATCTATAAAGGTGTCTTTATTCGAATCATATGTAAGAGTACAAGAGCCAGACCCTTCTCTAGGAATTGATATTGCATTATCGGAGAAGGTTACTTGTTCGTAAGAGCCTGAACTACTACTCTTTAAATTTCCAACGTAAATTACAGAGCCTTCAAATACAGTATTTGTAAATAGTACATAGGATACTGTTGTTTCGTCAAAAACTAATCTTGCAGCTGTTCCTGTGCCGTTTGGGCCAAAATAAGTGCGTCCTTTGAAGGCATTGAGATTGTCAGATTTTGTAGATTCAACTATTGTTGTTTGAGCTGTTTCAGGAATAGGGTTATTGGCAATCGTGCCATTGATCAATACTTTGTTATTATCATTGAAAGTAACAGTGAAAGATGTACTGGAAGTACTTCCTTCTGCGACCTTTTCTTCAATTACAAATGAGTTTGTATTCTCAGAAGTTGTTATTGATACATTTCCTTCTTGGTAGTTTGTAGCACCATAATTGCTAAATAAAGCTACCCAATATAAATCTAATGCATCATTGTTGAAGGTGATCGTAAGCTCGTCAGGAGATGTTGACTCTTCGCGAGTTGCCTTATTGAATTCAATATTGAATGTCTTTCCTTGAATTGAAAGCTTTGTCTTTTCACTCATCTTCTCATCGCAAGATGTTGCGATAACCAAAACTAGAATTAGTAGAACAGAAACGATTAGTTTTTTCATCGTAGGATACTCCTTTTGTAGATTTTATCATGATGTGTTTTTATCGCAAAGAAAAAACTTGCCTATTGAAACAATATGATTATCACAAAGTGTTGTACATTAGAGAATTACAAAATAATTGGTGGTTGAACCTGTGTTTTATTCAAAGAAAATGCCTTCAGATATTCTCCGAAGGCATGTCAGCGGTGAAATCAAAGATCAATAGTTCTTTGAAAGATTATTCTTCAGTGCAGTGAACTCGGCATCTGTCAGTCCAAGTGCCTTGATATAAGCTTCTGCACCCTTCTGAATGTCCTTATTGCCATCTGTGATGTAGTTGAGAGTCTTTACGATATTACTGTTCTTAACAGCTTCATACTGTTCAGATCCTTCTTCTAGATGATAGTAGTTCTTATATGTCTCCATATAGTCGTTAACGATCTCATCATAGCTAACGCCCATCAATGCAGATAGTAGAGTAGAAACGAATCCAGCTCTGTCTTTACCTTCTGTACAATGTACTAGATATGGGCCTTCGTGACTTGCGAAGAATAGCAAGCCTTCCTTAAGTCCTTTCTTGAAGTCATCTGCCTTGAAGTCTACGCCAAGGTTAAGAGGCTTAACGAGTCCTTTTTCATATAGGTCTTTGTAGTATGGGCTAGCAAAGTCATCCTTTAGGATATATCCATCGATGTTCTCTGCTGAGTCTGCAAGGTTCATTACACATTTAACACCATGTTCCTTGATAAATGCATCGCTGTACTTTGCTCTCTGTAGCTCGTTGTTGACAGGGCTTGAGCTTCTAATAAGTGCATTGGTACCAAGATTACCACCGTTGATGACTCTTGCGTTTGCAAATACGACATCTGATGAGTAGTCTTCTCTATTGTTTGTTCTTACAAGCTGGTGAATTAGATATTGATTTCTATAACCATACTTTTCACCCATTGATAGAGTTAGAGTAACATCTGACAGTTCTTTTCCTTCAGGAAGTGTCCAGATAAAGCTCTTGTCTGGATTTGTTGTCTTTGTAGCACCAAGATACTTGGTTGCAAAGTCTCCCATGTTTATAGCTAGAACAAGAACACCATCATTGTCACGAAGTACTAGCTCTCCTACATCTACATCTGAGTAGTTTGTGCATAGTGGAATAGCTAGAGTCTCATCTCCAAGCTGAACTGAAACATAGTCGCCGTACTCATAGCCAGCTGCTTCTAGTTCTGCAGGATCAACTGTGAGTGTTAGGTTGCCATATTTCTGAATCTGACTTACTCCTGTTGTGAATGATTCATAGCTTCTTGCATTGGTTGCACAGCTTGCCAGAAGAGCGATTGCTAAAATAAAAACAAAAATATAAGAATACTGTTTTCTCATAGATTCTCCTTTTGCTTTATTCTCTCATAGGTTTTCTTTCTCCGATAGTCTATTTCTTTCTGTATAAATTGTTAGCATGAAAACATTTTGTCAAATAAAGCATTGCAATGTTATGCTTAATGAAAGGAATGTTTTCCAAAAGGGGATTTGATGAAAGAGAAAGGAAAGGTAGCAATTATCATATTGCTTCTATTGATAACAATAGGAATAGGGTACCTGTGTTATGTTGAATATAAAGACAAACAAATACAGCCATATGTTCCACCTCATGGTGTTCTTGTTCTCTACTCTGATAGTGATAGCTCATATTATTCAGATTCAACTCAAGTTGATAATGCTCTCTCCTATGGAGGAGAAATCCATATAGATATTTCTTCTTCTGATACTATTACAAAGAGCTTTGGTTCTCTAGATTGGCAAAGATCTGGTGCTAGTAATAGCGATGATAGATTCTATCTTAGGGGCGCAGTTCTAAACTACATTGCTAGCCATAACTGGACGCTAGTGCAAGCACCTACTACTGGGATATCAAAGACGTATTATTTTGTAAGGTAAAGGGAACTCAATGGCAAAGGCAATCGATATACACCCCAGGAAAGAAGGATTTTATACAATAACAATCAGTTTGGGTGCTTGGAACTTAAGCAAGTCTATATTAATAGCTTAATTAGCTATTAGAATGTGTTATCTTCATGTTCCAAATTTGACAACGCAATCTGAGAGGTCTACACTAAAAAGTGCGCTGATTAATGTTGATTGAGTTATTTCATTTAGCATCAGTGTGTATTGTTTTTGGGGGACACATCAATGAAAAACAAGTCTTGGTTTGGTTTGTTGTCGATTCTTTTTGTTTTGTTATCTCTAATAGTTGCGTGCTCTGAGCCAGAAGCCCCAACTATTCAATCGTATTCAACGCCTACAATTACAGGAAGGATTATGATTCCTGCATCGTCATCTGTATCACCTTCAGATATCTATGTGAAGGCAGTAGATCCTGATGGAAATACAAAATCAATACAGCATGTGAATGCAGATAGATCTTTTGTTGTTCAAAATCTTGATAGTGGCAAGAAGTATTCTTTGATCTTTACATCTGTTGCTCCAGATTTCGAGAACAGGGCAATAACAAGAGATACCAATGTACACATAGAAGTTGGTGTAATAATCAAGAATATATTTCCTTCAACAGATGCCGGCCATGATGTAGGAACAGTCAAGCTAAAACCTCTTGGCACAATAAAGGGAAAGGCGTTGATCGATAAGCAATCTGAGCATTATGGAATTGATGTATATATTCCAGGAACATCATATATTGCAAAGACAGCTCAAGATGGATCTTTCTCTATCATCAACGTCCCAGAAGGAACTTATAGTGTTCGCTTTGAAAAGAGTGGATATGTTTCAGTGATGAACGATGATGTAAAACTTGTATGTATTGATGATAAAGAAAGCCCAGAGACTATTTTAAATGATGTAGTCCTTATAAGCAGTATTGGTACCGTACAAGGTAAGGCAATCTTTGATGGACAAAGTAATCATACTGGAATTTCTATCAAGCTTGAGAATGCTGATAAATCCAGAAACTATGAGGCATCAACATCAAGTGATGGTAGCTATGTAATCAATGATGTCGTGCCTGGAACATATAGGGTTATTGCATCCTATAGTGGATATCTAGCACAGACAGGAAGCTATTTCACAGTAGAACCTGCAACAGTTACCAATGTTTCTGAAAGTATAGTGCTGTTATCAAACTGCGGAACTATTAAGGGGTCTGCATCTCGTGTAAATGTTGATGATAAAAGTGGAATTGCAATCCTCATAAAGGATAAGAACTCTAGTAATAGTTTTTCTGTATTGACCGATGAAAATGGCCAATTTCAGAAGAAAGTAAAGATTGGAGAGTATTCCGTAACAGTTAGTTATCCTGGATATGCAGCAAAATCCATGGACATTACAGTTCTTGAAAACAGTACTACAGATGCTTCCTTTGAACCTCTTCTTCCCAACAGTGGCACAATAGAAGGAAAGAGCAATTCTCCAGAGGAACAGGTCTCTATTCTATCTTCAGATGGCACTCCAGTAGCAACGGTAATGAGTGGACAGGATTGCTTATATAGATTCGAGAATGTTCCAACAGGAACTTATTCGATCAAGTTCAGCAAGACAGGCTTTGCATCATTCATTGCTTCCGATATCGCAATCACACCAGCATCTGCAGTTACTGTCAATGGAGAGATGTTGAAGAGTTCTTTTGGATCTGTAAGTGGAACCTCATCCTCTGAAGGTGAGACCGTAAGCCTTCTTAAGGACGGAACAGTAGTGGAGTCTGTCATAACTGTAGACAACAGATCATATTCATTTACAGGAATAGAGCCAGGAAAATATACAGTAAGGTTCAGCAAGGAAGGATATTCCTCATTTGAATCAAACCTGTTGACGATAGCATCTGGAAGTAATCTCACGATCAATGGTGATTCATTGAAGAGTTTGTATGGTACTGTTGCAGGCTTTGTCAATCTGGATGGTTCTACTGATTATAGCGGAGTTACCATAACTCTTACGGATAGCGTTGCAATTACATCATCCAGAACAGAAACATCTGCATCCACAGGAACATATAGATTCGAGAACGTCCCAGTAGGTACTTATACATTGACTATCAGCAACACTGGATATGCCCCAAAGACAATAACCAATGTTGTGGTGGAATCTGGAAAGATCACAAGTCTTAATCTCGAGACATTGACAAGTGCCTATGGAAAGATTTCTGGAATGTCCAATTCCGAAGGATAGTCCATAAGCCTAGTCCAGGGTTCTTCTGTCATAAAGACCGTAGTTTCATCCGATAGCAAAACATATAGCTTCGACAAGCTTGAGCCTGGAGAGTATAGAGTCAGATTCACAAAAGATGGATTCAGTACATATGAATCTGATGTCATATCCATAACAGCAGGAAGTTCGTTCATAATCAACGGCGGTGAGCTTATAAGCATATATGGTTCAGTTTCTGGTTTTGTATTCTTGGAAGGTTCTGTCGATTATAGTGGAGTCACTATCACACTGACAAATAGCACAATACTTACTCATTCGATTACAGTATCTTCTGCATCAGATGGTTCATTCCGCTTTGAGAAACTTGAGAAGCCAGGAAGATATCTTCTGACATATTCAAAGGATGGATACGTTATCAATAACTCAAGAAGTGTGGAGGTCGCTCCTGGTTCCACATCCTATGCAGAAGAGGTTACGCTCAAGTCAACTACATCAACCGTAAGAGGAAGCGCAACACTTCAGGATGCAGTAACACATGAGAACATCTCAATTCTTCTTAAGAACGAAATAAATCAGTACAACACAACAACAGACCAGAAAGGTATTTATATTATCAACAGGGTGATTCCTGGGACATATACACTAATTGTGTCGAAGGATGGATTCGTTACATCCAAGTCTTCCGAGATAGTAATTGAACCAGCAAGCGAGAAATCACTTGATGCTGTTTCTCTTGATATTGCTATCAGGTCAGTCATTGGAAAGGTCAACCTTGAGCTTAAGGATGATTATTCCGGAGCATTGATTACTGCAACAAATCTTGCAGACAACACTCTTGTGTATTCCGCAATTTCAAATAGCAGTGGCGATTATACACTTGCTGGAATGAAGCCTGGTGAATACAGGGTAGTGATCTCTTATAACGGATATAGAACAGAGACAATCTCTCCAACTGTCAATGTCGTATCTTCAACGGTAACCAGGATTCCTGATACAAGGCTTAATATCAACAGGGGAACTATCTCTGGAAGCGTAAGGCTTGAAGGCAGGAGCGACTGCAGCGGTATAAAGGTTGAGTTGATGAGAGGTTCTGAGGTCTGCGAGGTAACCACAACAGACAGGACAGGAAGCTACTCTGTATATGTACCACAGGGCAACTATTCAGGAGTAAGGTATTCAAATGTTGATTTTTCTTCCGTGACTGTCTCAAGAAGCATTGCTCTCTTTGCTGACAACTACATAAGCATGGGGGATGAGGTTCTTGCTGCAACACACAATACCATAGTAGGAAAGGTAGATGTTCTTACTACAACAGATGAAAGCGCTGTGACGATAAGCTTTGATGGTGTTGATTCAATTTCTCCTTATGTAACAACAACTGATGGCTCTTTCAGGTTTGAGCATGTTCCAGTTGGACAGTATGTGATGAGATTCAGACGTACTGATTGCTCTGACATAACTGTCAATGTCGATGTGAAGGCTGCGGATATCATAGATCTCAAGACGATAACCGTTACACCAAACACCGCAACCATCAAGGGAGCGGTCATCCTTGACAAGGCACTTGATTCATATGGCGTAAAGGTTTCTGTTGATGTTGGAGGAAAGGTATTGGAAACAACAACAGATACAAGCGGAAGATATGAGCTTGGAGGAGTATCTGTAGCTGATGAATACACTGTTACTTATTCAAAGACCGGATGGGACTCCAAGTCTCAGAGAATATCTCCTAAGCTCAATGTGCTTGAGGTTAGGGAACTTCCTTCCATCACGCTATATGACACAACAGCACCTGTGATCAAGTCTGTGACTATCAACAATGGATCAAATACAACAGCAAATAGGGAGGTAACTCTCCATATTGATGCTGTAGATGATGGCAGTGGACTGAATACGATGCTTATTTTCGATAGTGTCAATCCTCAGAAGAACGAAACATATTCTTCATTGGCAAAATGGACATTCGAATCCCGTAATGGAGAGAAGACAGTATCCGTAAGGGTATTCGATAGGGCAGGAAATGAATCCAATACAGTAACTGCTACTGTAAACCTGACAGACCAGAAGACTCAGGTCTCTGGTGTATTGAGTGATGCCGACCTTGTGTGGACAAAGAAAAACAGTCCTTATTATGTTGTTGAAAACATCATGGTTGAGGATGGAAAGACACTTAAAATTGAACCTGGTGTTGATGTTCAGTTCAGTGGCAATCACTATATCCATGTGAATGGCAAGCTCTCTGCGGTAGGAACAGAAAACGAGAGGATCAAGTTCTATGGTGTGGAATCAGGAACAAACAATTGGCAAGGAATGAAGTTTGGCAATGATAGGGATAGCATCCTTTCCTATGTTGATATTGATGGTATCACAAATGGTATTAATGGCTATTGTGACATTGACCATGCAAATATTACAGCTAATGGTTGGGCAATTGGAAGTAAGACTTCTAATTCTTACACTGTAGAGAATAGTATGACTGGAAGTCTCTTAGACAGTACAGTTTCTGGAAATGTCGCAATACAGGATGGCAAAGTTCTAAGGAGTGATATTTATGGCGATTCCATCTTTTTATATCAAGGATTTGTAATTGATAATACTATCAATGGAAATACTACAATAGAATCTTTAAATGTTGATGGAAATAAATTCATTGGAAATAAGCTTTCTACAAAGAATTCTTTTGTCTTTAACAATGAGGTATCAACAACTAGTGTTGAGTCAATTGGAGATATACAAATGTATGGGACATACACTGGTTGCAATATAGCAATTGGCAATCAATCGGATAATTTGATTTCAGTACTTTCAGAAATACAATTCAACAACTGCACATTCTCTAGATTTATTTCATCAGTTAACAATTCCAACTTCATGAATTGTGGTGTAATTTCTGTGACCTCAAAGGCTGCTGAACGAAAAGAATTGGATGCGCAAGGAAACTATTGGGGAGATGTGAATACTGAAGAGTTGAAGAACAAAGAAATAACTGGTGACAAAAATGTTTCGTTCATCAACGATTATAATGATGGTTATTTCGATTTGTCTAAGGTTGATTATAGCGATTATAAAGATATTCCTATTTATGATATTGGATATAAAGAAGGAAGAGAAAGAGAAGTGGTTTCTACTGTTATCTATAAGATAGGTGACACAGGTCCAGCTGGAGGCTTAGTTTTCTACGATAAGGGATTCTATTCAGATGGTTGGAGATATCTGGAAGCGGCACCTTCTAATATTGGTAATTTGCGCTTTGGATATTATAGACCTGATGGAGAGCATAATAACGTTGTTGGAACAGCTTGTGCGATAGGAGCTGGTAAATATAATACAGATAGACTTGTGAAGTTCATGAATCTTGCGGACAATAAAGCTTATTCAGAAAGAAGTGGAGAAGCTGTAGCAGAATATGCAGCAAGAAAATGCTTTGACTATAGCTATGGTGGCTGTGATGATTGGTTCTTGCCAAGTAGGGATGAGCTGGATTTGATGTGTTGGAATCTGTATATGAAAGGACTTGGTTCGTTTAACATTGTCTTTGACTATTGGTCATCGTCTGAGGACGATAGTGATGTCTCATGGAAGAAGAACTTCAGGTATGGCAACATCCAGCTTGGCAGCTATCGCAACTACGACTACTCTGTACGTGCAGTGAGGGCTTTCTAACAATTTAGCTATTTACTATCCCAGGGAGGATTTGATATGAAGAAAGTATTGATTGTGTTGTTGGCTTGTTTATTGCTTCTTGCATCTTGCAAAGATAAAGAACTTATTGAGAGAGTTGATAATCTATCGAAAAACGTAGAAGTTCTAACAGAAGAGAACAAGGCCCAGAAGGCATCTATTGCAAAGTTCGAGAGCGATATCGTATCTGTAAGAAAGGATATTGCCGAGATCTCTGATAGCCTTAAGTTCGATGTTCCTGATTATCCAATTAGGTATGAACTTACTGATAAATCACTTGAGGATTTCAAAACAATGATGCTTGAGAGTGCAAAGCTCTTTGCTAACGAGCTAGGTGTTACAGAAGAAGAGCTTGCAGAAGGACTTGCTATTCTAGGTGCAATGGATACCAGAGACTTGCTGGAAAATTTGTTTGATGATTTTGAAGAAGGATCTATTGTTGTCCTGAATGAAAGTCAACTATATACTGATGGCTATACCGAGGACTATCGCGTAGACGAGAATGGAAAACTATACGTAGATGGATACCTATTTGGAACCATAGATGACGATGTTTTGACTTTCTCAATAGAGGAAGATGGAATAAACGTGTATATCAAATTCTATAGAACAACTCCTAAGAGTGATGAAAAGATGTCGCTAGCAGACAAGATAAAATCAATGGAAAAGAAGATAGACGAATCATATTCATACTTGTTCTATTGATTTTTTCAAATTTAGATCTTTGGCACCTGCACTGTTTTGTGGGTGCTTTTTCTTCCTCTAAATCGACAGGTTATGCGATTAACCTTTGACTGTATGAATGAGGGATTCTAGAATTATTGCTGTAGGGCACAAAATGGATAGAATAAGGATTTGTGATATAGCAGAGGAATTAGGAGTTAGTACCGCAACTGTTTCCAATGTTCTTCATGGAAAGAAAAGCAAAGCTTCAGATAAAACCATAGAACGTGTGATGACGCTAATAGAAGAAAAGCAATATGTTCCTAGCATGGCAGCTATATTGTTGGCACAGAACACATCCCAGATTATCGGAGTGTTTGTAAACGATCATGATAAATACGAAGGTCATACTCTTGAAGATTTCTTTATCTCGTCATCGTTGAACTATCTATCGGAAGAGATAGAGGCAAGGAATCTCTTTATGATGGTAAAGAAAACAAAGACAGTTCAGGAGATACTACAGTTTGCATCCATGTGGAACATGGAAGGGATAGTCATAATTGGATTCTGTGAACAGGACTATATGTATCTTAGAAATCATATGAGGATTCCATTTGTTGTTTACGATGGGTTTTGTGAGCATCCTGAGAGGTTTGTTAATATCACAATCGATAACTATGATGGTGGATACCAAGTCGGTAAATACTTTAAAGATAATGGACACAAGAAGGTTCTTTGCATTGCAGATAATAACATATGCATGGACAGGGAAAGATACCAAGGGTTTTCTGATGGTTTTGACTCAGCTGATGTTCCATTCTTCTTGATCCCAATGCAAAAAGATGAGCGGTGGGAGTATTACAAGAAGAATTTATCAATGTTTAAAAACGTCAGTGGTGTATTTGCAGTATCGGACTACTATGCATGTGATTTGATATGTTTTCTGCATTCGAAGGGGTTTTCGATACCAAAGGATATCTCTGTTGTTGGCTTTGACGACACTCCTATGTGCAAAATGGTTTTGCCAACGCTAACAAGCGTAAGACAAGACAGCGCACTGCGAGCAAAGCTTGCATTGGATAAACTTGCAGAACTGAAAGAAAATCCTAACGAAATAGGTGAGACAGAAATTGTACTTCCTGTTTCTTTGGTTGTTCGTGATAGCTCTATCTAGGGGGGAATATGAAACAGGAGAAAAGCTTTTTCAATAATATATGTAGCATTGCAATTCCAGTATCCTTGCAGTCGATGCTTCAGTCTTCATTCAGCATTGTAGACCAGATCATGATAGGACAATTAGGTAGTACAAGCGTTGCTAGTGTAGGCCTTGCTGGTAAGTTTACTGGTATCTACAATGTGCTTGTTGCGGCATTTGGTGCTGTTGCAGGCATTATGATAGCCCAATACCTAGGACAGAAGAACAATAGGGAAGTTAAGCGAAGCTACTACATGAATTTGATCTTCTCAATTGTGTTTGCTTCTATTTTCACTCTTTGTTGTCTCCTTGTGCCAAAGCAAATCATGAGACTCTATACATCTGATACAAGCACTATAGAGGTTGCTGCAAGCTATTTGGAGATAGTTTCTGGAACATTCTTGCCAATGGCAGGTGCAACACTACTTGCAACTTTATTTCGATGTATGGAAAAAGCTAGCTATCCCTTGTATGCAAGCATAATTGCTGCTTCTGTAAATACCGTTTTGAACTACATATTGATCTTCGGAAAGCTAGGATTTAAGGCTATGGGAGTTGAGGGTGCTGCAATTGCTACATTGTTCTCTCAATGCATCAATTTCCTGATAATGCTGGTTATATATGAACACTTGAAAGATAGTTTTCCTCTTAAGAGTCGATGTGATGACGAAACAGCAAGTTTCAATTGGCATCAGTATGGTGCGATACTTCTGCCAATGCTTGTATGTGAATTGTTCTGGAGCCTTGGCGAGAATGTATATGCATCTATCTATGGACACTTAGGAACAGACTCGTGTGCTGCTATGACGCTTACTTATCCTGTACAGGGTCTTTTAATTGGTGCCCTCTGTGGTCTTGCTCAAGCGTCTTCAGTAATCATTGGAAAGCTGTTGGGAGAAAAGAAAGAAGAAGAGGCTTATGATGCATCAAAGAAAATAATGCTATATGCATTGATCGGCTCTGCAATGCTTTCTTTGGTGATCATATTAACACGGGGCTTATATGTGAAAATCTATCATATTGCACCGGATGTGAAAGCTATTACACAAAAGATATTGTTTGCATATGCGCTCGTTGCTCCTTTCAAGGTTTTGAATATGACACTTGGTGGTGGAATTCTTCGTAGTGGTGGAAAGACTAAGTACCTTATGTATATAGACATCATTGGAACCTGGATTTTTGGCGTTCCATTAGGCTTACTCTCAGCATTTATTTGGCACTTATCGATTCCTTATGTTTATTTCATCCTTTCATTGGAGGAATGTGTGCGATTTATAATCACAATCTTCTTATTCAGAAGCAGGAAGTGGATGAATATTCTGGATGCAAAGAAGGTGTGATTGAAAAGAAAAAGCTGTTGCTCAACACAACAGCTTCTGAGCTATATAGTCAGACTATTTGAACTTCTAAATGACATCATTGCTTTGAGTTGTTTTATAAGTCAAAGGCTAGGGTAGCTTTTCAGATATCTCCATTGTCAACAGTTCTAAATAGCTCGTCTTAGATCCTGCACTAAATCAAACTCTTATCTCTTCTCCTGCCCATAATAGGCGTCTTTTCCATGTTTTCTATAGTAGTGTTTGTCCAATAGGTAGCTATCAACTCGTTTTACATCCTTCGATATTTCAAGAGAGTAAAAAGCCATGTTTGCAACCTCTTCTAGCACTGCTGCATTGTGTACAGCGTCTTTTGCATCTTTTCCCCAAGTAAAAGGCCCATGATTTCTAACAAGTACTCCAGGCATTGCAACTGGATCCATGCTCTCAAATGTTTCACTGATCACAAGACCTGTATTCTTTTCATAATCTGTTTCTATTTCTTCTTTTCCAAGACTTCTTGTGCAAGGAATGTCACCATAGAAATAATCAGCATGTGTTGTTCCAAAAGCTGGAATAGATCTACCCGCTTGGGCAAAAGCGACAGCCATTCTGGAGTGTGTATGAACGACGCCTCCTATTTCTGGAAATGCTTTATATAGTTCGATATGAGTAGGTGTGTCAGAAGATGGTCTTAGCTCTCCTTCTATAACATTCCCCTCTAAATCTACAACTACCATATCCTCAATCTTCAACTTGTCGTATTCAACTCCCGATGGTTTTATTACGATCAATGAGGACTTTCTGTCGATTCCTGAAACATTTCCCCATGTGAAAGTCACAAGATTGTATTTAGGTAAGAGAAGGTTTGCTTCCAATACTTCTTTCTTTAATTCTTCAAGCATCAAAACACCTCCAAAGCTTTTCTTTCCAATACTAAAAGAGACGAAAAACAAGAATCAAGAGAATACAACAGCAAATTGATAATGCTTTCATTTATAGATCCAATGCCATATAGATAATCTCTTGGTATCCAGAATAACGAGAGCATAAGCCTCTTGGGTTTCTTCCTAATTCTACAAAGCCATGTTTTTTATAGAGATTGAACGCTCGTGTGTTGTCACTAACAACATCAAGAGTGAAGCCTCTCCATCTAAGAAGAATCTTCTATAGATGGAGCTTCCCCCTAGCCGCACAATTACGAATAATTGTGTAGTTGTTCTTTTAGAGAACAGGGACTGCGCATCTACCCAAACAATCTAGACTCAGCAAAAGATGATAAGTCATCTTTAACCGCATAAAGATCTTTTAGAGTAGACA
>CAKQTE010000047.1 GCA_934276485.1 uncultured Spirochaetales bacterium
GAAAGCTAAATTTAAATAGAAAATACAATTGGAGATGACAAATATGTATAATCAAATGGTTCAGAATTCAAAAAAAGATGGACAAGTTTCATTCAATGGAAAATAAACCTTTCATGCGTTTGTCCTGACATCTACTATCCCCTCCTTGCCAAGAATTGGAAAATGTTGCAAACTAGAGGCCTAAGATTGAAGAGAATACTAGGGTGCAACTCCCAGCAATCTTGTTTCAGCAGCAGATACCAGGCATTGTGTGCCTCAAAACCCCGTCAGAACAGGGATGTAGCAGCGGTATGAGGAATTCGCAAGTGACCAGGACCATTTGCTGCTGTTTTTCTTTTTCTTGAATATATTCATTCACGCGAATATGCTATACTCCAACTTGGAGGCTAAATGGCTTACGAAGTAACAGCAACCAGAAAACGTCCACAGGACTTTGATCGTCTTGTTGGTCAGGAATTTGTAGTTTCTACTCTAGAAAACGCACTCAAGGAAGGGCGTATTGCGCATGCCTACCTATTCTCTGGTCCAAGAGGTGTTGGAAAGACAAGCTCTGCTCGTCTTTTAGCCAAAGCTCTTAACTGTGAGAGAGGAATGAGCGCTCATCCATGTGGAGAATGCTCCTCGTGCAAAGAGATTGCATCAGGAACTAGCGTTGATGTAATTGAAATCGATGGTGCATCAAATACATCTGTTAATGATATCAGGGCAATTAAGGAAGAGGTCATGTTCCCTCCTCAAGCATCTAGATATAAGATCTATATCATAGATGAGGTTCACATGCTCTCCACTTCTGCATTCAATGCTCTCTTGAAGACCATTGAAGAACCTCCTGAGTACATCATCTTCATATTTGCGACAACAGAGCTTCAGAAAGTTCCTGCAACTATCAGATCAAGATGTCAGCAATTCAAGTTCCAGCTTATCAGCCAAGACCTCATTATCAAGTGTCTTGAAAGCGCAGCCGAAGACCTTGGAATCAAGGCAGATGAAGATGCGCTATATTGGATCAGTGGACAGGCAACAGGATCAATGAGAGATGCTTATACTCTATTTGACCAGGTTGCATCATTCTCATCTGACCATATAACACTCGACAAGATTCGCGAGAGATTGAATCTTGCAGGTTTTACCAGAATTACAGATATCGTCAGAAAAGCAATAACACAAGATATTGCTGGCGCTCTAGAGAGCCTATCTTCGTTATATCAAGATGGAGTTGCTGCAGAGCAGATTGTAAAGGAATGTGCTGAATTTTTCAGAACATTGCTTCTATACAAAAGTGGCATCACTCGCCCAGATATGCTATCAACAACAGAAAGTGATATTCCAAAGGATGTTGTAGAAGCTCTTTCAAAAGAGCAGATAGAATGTGCTCTTAGAGCATTTCTCAATCTCTATCGTGATATGAGATACACTATCTCACCTAGATTTGAGACTGAGCTTATTGTATCAAGGCTTGCAAATCTTCCTTCTCTTACATCTCCTGATGTCCTTGTTAAAAAGCTTGAAGCTATGAAACAGGGAATCATGGAAGGACGCGTTGTTATTCAAAAAAAAACAGCTCCTGTCCTGATTGAGAGGAAAGAAGAAGGAGTAGAAGAAGATAAAAAAAACAACACTCAAAGCATAGAGACACAACCTGAAATTGTAGAAGAAGAAACAAGAGACGAAGGGGCTGATGAAGAGTCTTCTGTTGAGAGTGAAGAAGAGGTAGAAGAGCCTGCAGCCTCCTCTTCTTTGTCTCTTGAATCCATTCCAGAACTGACTATGGCTCTAAGGGATATGAACAAAGGTCACCTTGCTGGTAACTTTGCTTCCATTGAGGACATCATTGACTCTGGAGACGGATCTGTTATCTTCAAGATGAAGAGCCTATTGGCATTCAATTCAATAAAGACTATCAAGGATGATCTTGAGAAAGCCATTACATCTATCACAGGAGAACACCTCTTAGTAAAGTTTGAATACAATGCGCCAAAGGTTGTAGAAGAGCGAGAGCCTTCAGATAAGATGAAGAGCTTGAGAACAATGCTAGGGGGAAAGATAATCCTTAGCGAAATACCAGAGAATAATAAACAGGAGAATACAGAAAATGAATTTCAATCCATTCGAACTAGCCAAGCAGATGGGGAACCTAGAATCTCAGATGAAGAAGCTGAAGGAGAAGATGAGTAGCATTACAGCAACAGGCAGTGCTGGTGCTGGAATGGTTGAGGTAACTATCAATGGAGAATATCAAGTACAGTCATTGAATATCAACGAAGCTATTGTTGGAGACAAGACAACGCTTGAGGTGTTGATAGTATCTGCATTCAACGATGCAACTCAAAAGATGAAGCTTGCTCTTGAAGAGTATGCCAAGCATCAAGCATCTCAGATGGGATTCCCTGCACCATGACAGCTTTAGATGAACTGATTAGACTAATAAAGAAACTTCCAGGCATGGGTGAAAAGAGTGCAACTCGTCTTGCTTATCATCTAATCAAAACAGACGAAAGCTACAACAAAGCACTTGCTTCCGGGATCGCAACACTACAGGAGAAGATACATCCATGCCCTATTTGTGGATGTTTCACAGAAAATGATATTTGCGAATATTGCGCATCTGCAACAAGAGACAACTCTCAGCTTTGCATTGTAGAGCAACCACAGGATGTGATTTCAATTACATCTTCTGGTGTTTACAATGGACTTTTTCATGTACTTGGTGGTGCTATAAATCCAATAAATGGAATCGGTCCAGATAGCCTGAATTTCAAGAGTCTTAGAGATAGAGTCGCAAGTGGAAAATTCAGGGAGATTATAATTGCAACCAACCCAACAGAAGAGGGCGATACCACTGCTTTGTATATCTGCCACATCTTCAAGGACAACCCAGATATCGAGATCACTCGACTTGCTTCCGGCCTTCCTATTGGTGGAGACCTAGGTTATGCAGATAAGCTTACGCTTGCTCGCTCACTAAGAGGAAGAATCAAACTATAGTTCTATCATCCTTGAGGCTTTTTGAGACAAGGACCAAGGATGTTGATAGCAACAATAATACTATCGTTGGAAATATTGTGGCATGTGGATATGAAAGAAACACAGGACGCGCTGACGATAGTATTCCACCTAATGATGGAGTCTTTACTCCTACTCCACATCCAATATATGAAAGGGATGCTTCTGTAAGAATGCATGACAGCAATAACGATACTCCCTGCTCTCTTATGTATGGCCAAAGTTGAATTAGAATATGAGAGCAAAATATCTTTACATTGCTCATTCCATAGCTTCTTGCGACTTTGATATAGCTCTCCTTATTCAGAACCTTTATCTTCAAATATAGCGTTCGCGATATATTTGAAGAGGATGCAAGCGTAAGTGCAATAACAAGCTTCAAGCTACCAGGTCCGGATATAGATGCAAGAAATAGAGCCAACACTATTGGTGGAATTACCTTGAATGCATCAGATATGATGATAAATACATTTGACCATATTCCTTCAAGGCTCATGAAATACGCAAGTATTAGGCCGAGAGCGAAAGAACAAAGCACAACAGATACTGAAAGCGATATCGAGACAAGCGTGCCTCTTGCAACTTGCAATATCAGGTTTCGTCCTAAATCATCATAACCAAATGGCGCTTTAAAACTCACACCTGCCAATCTATGGTCCAAGTTCATTTCATCAGGGATGATGGAAAGAATAAGAGATAAAATAAATAGTGATATGAATATATATAGCCCTATCTTTCGCCTATTCATCTCGCACTCTCCTTCAATCTTGGATCCACAAGCGAAGAGACCACAAAAGACAAGAAATACAATACAGACACAATAAAGCTAATTAGCATAATAAGTATTGCACTTAAGTGCACATCTCTTGAGAGTGCTGCACTTACAAACAATGAACCTATTCCCGGAAGTGCAAATACATTTTCAACAATCGCTGCTCCTGCAAAGGAAGATGCCAAGCTTTCAGATACAAGCGATACCATCACAGGAAGTGATATCTTCAGTGCAGAATGCAACACCAAGTCCTTTCTGTCTGCGCCTTGAGCCTTCAAGGCAATGGAATATGGCATCTCCAGGTTATCTTCAAGAGATGCCTTTAATACTCTCATAAATAGCGAAGAGTGCAATATCGCAAGTGTTAGGGATGGTAAAAACAAAGATCTAAAGTAACCAAGAACACTTCTTTTCAGGGGAACAAAACCTGCAACAGGAAACCATCTTAGGCCTAGTGCAAACACTAGCGACAAGAACAGTGCTATCAAAAAAGAAGGAAGCGACAATGTTATTGTTGTATATGTAGAATGTGCTTTGTCTGTGAGGGAACCCTTATTTATTACAGCAAAAAGCGTCCATGGTATAGAGATCAGCAAAGACAACACGAGAGAGAACAATGCAATTGTCATAGTGACCAAAAAGCGCTCTGAAAGAACGCTTTTTATATCCATTCCGCTAACAGTTGTTCCCCAACTCAAGGTAAAGAATGATGCTAGGAATCTAAGGTAACGGATGAATATATTGTCATTTAGACCATTTATCTCCCTGTAAGAAGACAAAAGGCTTTCATCTGCATCTTCTGCAAATATAACAGCTGAGCTATCACCAAGCGTGAAATCCTGTAATAGAAAGACAAAGCTAGAGACCAAAAGCATGGTGATCAAAGTAGCTATAAGTCTTTCCATTACCTTTCTATTCATCTACTAACCTCAGCATTCCAGAAGAAGAATCCATCTTGATTTATGATACCCTTAACTTCACTTTTAGATACATATGATGTTATATAGTGTCCCGGTATTATTGCAGGAACATATTCATAGAATGCACTCTGTGCATCTTTCCAAATGGAAACAGCATCCTCAATAGTCATTGCATCATTCATCTTCCCCAATAGAACCATGCCATCACACTCAGGTTCTATCCAGCCTGGGAATGTTGAGCTAAGGTATGATTTCATTTGAGGAATAGAAACTCGTGAGAATGCAGATATGTAGATATCCCACGCATCCGCTGTCTTTCTCTTTTCGATCATGCTTGCCCAATCGGTACTGATGATCTCTGTCTTTATACCTACTCTCTCCAAGCTTTCAGACATCTTCAAGGCTATCTTATCTAAATTAGATAGATTGCTTGTAAGTATTCTAACTGTTCCAACATCAGCAACTTTCTCAAGATATTCCTTGGCCTTCTCTATATCCTGTCCTTGATAAGGATTTACATCTTCTGTATTCCAAATGGTTTGTTCTTTTTCCATATAATCGGGATGAACATTATATCCATAGTCGCCATAGCATGCTTTCATAAGGCTATCTGGGTCAAGCGATAGAGATACAGCTTTTCTGAAGTTTATATCCTGTCCTATTCCTTCTTTTTTGTTGAATACCAATGCAATTGAGCCTGACTCTCCACCTTCTATAACACTATACTTGTCATTATTCATGAATGCACTTCTATCCTCACTCATAAGGTCATTCATAAAGTCATATTGGCCACTTTGTAGTCCCAATCGTCTTGTTGTTGAGTCTGATACAAAATAATACTCAAGAGTTTCTATATTGGCTTTCTTTTCGCCCCATATTCCATTGGAAGTATCGCTATAGCTTTTGTATCCATCAAAGCGCTCTAGTGTTATTTTCTCACCACTATTCCAAGAAGAAAGCTTATATGGTCCTGTGCCGATTGAGGAAGTCATCAGCTCTCCCTTTTTAAGGGATTTGATAACGGAAGAAGGGACTATGATCGCAGATTGTGGTGCAGACGCAAGCAGAAATGGGAACAACACAAGTGATGATTCGCTGTCGATAGCAACAGTATGGTCATCTAGCGCATAGAATCTATTCTCTCCAACGAAGTTTTTTGCATTTCCATATACTTCAATCCAACGATTCAAGGATGCAACGACATCCTCTGCACTCATCTCTCTGCCATCGTGGAACAATACACCTTCGCGAAGCTTGAACTCTAGATGTTTTCCATCTGGGCTTAGGCTATAGCTATCAGAAAGCTCTGTACGAATATTTCCATCTCCGTCTAGTACCAAGAGTCTCTCATAGATGTTTCCAACAGATACGATACGTGAAATAAGGGATGTATTTACCATAGTATCCAATGTAGGTGGCTCGGAAGAGATTGCAACAGAAAGGACATTCTCTGTCTCTTTTTGAGCACATGAAACAACAAAGATACAACATAGGAACAATAAAAGGGCTTTTCTCATAACGCCTATTGATTCTACATATAGATTAACTTCTCTTCTAGAGAAGAGACAAAAACCATTTAATATAGCTAGTGTTGTTTCTGCTCTGTGTTAATTACATTCCAATACTTTATCCATTATAGCAATAACAACACTACAGGTATCTGCAAACTCAATTTCCGAGGCATAAGAAAACTCTTTTCTATAAAGATCCCATTGCCTTTTCATAATTTCGCTTTGTTTTACATTCTTCATTATCGTACAATACTGTTTCAACAAATTGACAGACCCTCTTTTTTCAGATGTCGCCATAAGTGCTTTGTGCAAAGATTGAATGTCTATATTCTCAGACTGAACTGTAGAAAGGATGTAAATGTCATAATAATCTCTTGGCCTTGTGTTTTGATCTCCTCTTGAAATAACTGTTTCTAACTTTTCCGCAAGAATTGTTGAAAGATTATAGGCAAGCACTCTAATGTTACGATCCTCCATCATAAGGGCATAAGAATATTCTATTTCTCGAGGAGTAATAATATCTCCAGTGGTAATATCCAACTTCAGAGGGACTGCCATTTTCTCATAGTTAGCGCTTAATGAAACACGATACCCAGTATACTCATCTCCCTCTCTAATCTCTCCTATATTGTTCATTTGGAAATTTATATTATCTTCTACAGAAATAGAAATAATATTTTCTATCATTGTTTGTATTGATTCTTTGTTTACTGGATATCCTTTTATTGTTGCATCCATATCCATTGTCGTTCTTGAATCAATCCCTATCATCGAAGATATTAAAAAACCTCCCTTGATAATGTATTTATCACGATATTGAGACAAAGAAACACGTTCTAGAAATCTTTCCAACATATAGTTTTGTAGAACAAGTATTGCTGAAACATTCTTCTTTTTTGCAATATTCTTTATCAAGGCTTTCAATTGCATAGCATTCTTCATAAAAGAACCTCCAAATATGATCTCAATCGTTTATCGACATGAAACTTTCTTGCATACTCAGACAAAAGAGGAATATTCCTATCTTTTCTTGTTATATATCTCTTGAAGGCACAAGAAACTACTTGAATATCTACATTATTGCTAGTTCGCAAAATATCACACAACGTGCGTTCGACAGAATAACACCTTACTTTGTTCCCTGATGGAGTATTTACCATATCTACTCCTATACTAAAAAGAGGATCTTTCATTCCTCTACATAATATTCCGTCTTTTTGTGGATTGGTAAGATTATAAGTAGAAGGGAAAAACATATGAAAGTTATTTGGCGTTTTATCTGTTAAATCATAAAAATACAAAGCTGTATCCAAAGAATAAATTCCTCTTTTGTAACGACTTTGTACATTAACAAATTCATCTTCTAGAACATTGGGCAAAGTATAGACTCCTCGAGAAGAGTGATCCAACTTACCAATATCAGCAAGGTATTTAAGACTTCCCCTTGATAATCCCAAATCCACAACCATAGCTGTAGTAATCATACCATTATTCTGTTCTGCTAGTTGCATAATCAATTTTGAGTCCATCATACAAATACCTCCTTAAATTTGACTTTCTTGCTTAATTATAATATAAAATCAAGCATAAAAGTCAAATATTCTTTACAAAGAAAGGTTGCATAGCACACTAGAATTAATGAGCTGTACAACCTTGGTCTTAGATATCAAATCCTAGGAACTTCTTTACAAGTACTCCAATTACAAATGATATTGCTGCAACAGATAGTGATATTCCAGCCATCTCCCAGAATCTCTTCTTGAAGGAAAGATCCTTTGCAACAGCTATGTAGTAGCTGAAGAACGCAATGATGATTATAACTGTCAAAAGCATTACCAAGAGTGCAGGAAGGAACATATTAGCAGGGAACAATAGATATGGAAGTACCATCAAAGTAACGGTAATGACATATGCAATTCCCGTATATAGTGCACTCTTCTTTGCATCCGCATCCCCATCGCTCTTTGCAGATAGATATTCACTTGATGCCATCGATAGTGTTGCAGATATTCCTGTGATCAAACCAGAAAGAGCAATCAAACGAGTGTTTTGCATTGCAAATGTAAGTCCTGCCAATGTGCCAGACAATTCTACAAGTGCATCTGACAGTCCTAGAACCATCGATCCTACGTACTTGAGTCTTTCTTCATCAAGCATAGCCAAAAGCTCTTTCTCGTGCTTATCTTCGTCTTCTGCGATAGTCTTTGCTTCCGGAACTTCCTCTGAAAGGCGATCATACTTTGCAACAGCTCCATCTTCCCCATTTTCCATCTTCTTAACAGCGAATGTGAAACCAAGAACACGAGCAAGGAACACCCACCAGAAAACCTTCAGTTTCTGTGGTTTAACTTCCTTTCCTGTATACTTTGCCCAAATATGAGCATGGGACTCTTCTTCTGCTGCGATTTTCAAAAGAACTTTCTTATTGTGCTCATCTTTTGTGAAACGAGCTATCTTTCTATACACAAGTGCCTCGTTAACTTCGTTTTGTTGGGAAGATACGATAATACTCAAAGATTCTTTGCTGATTGTTTTTTTCATTAGATTGATCCTATAAAAGAAATAAGGACTGCATACTAAGATACAGTCCCTAAAGCCATTGGATATTAGCGTCTTACTGTGGCTGCTTTCCGATGTAAGCTAGGATACCACCATCAACGTAAAGGACGTGACCGTTTACGAAGTTAGAAGCATCGGATGCCAAGAATACTGCTGGACCCTGTAGGTCTTCTGGCTTACCCCATCTGTTAGCTGGAGTCTTTGCGAGAATGAACTCATTGAATGGATGACCAGGTGTTCTGAGTGGAGCTGTCTGAGGAGTCTCGATGTAGCCAGGTCCAATACCATTGCACTGGATGTTGTATGCACCATACTCAGAAGCAATGTTCTTTGTAAGCATCTTCAATCCACCCTTAGCTGCAGCATAAGCTGAAACTGTCTCTCTTCCGAGCTCTGACATCATTGAACAGATGTTGATGATCTTTCCATGACCCTGCTTGATCATTGATGGAATAACAGCCTTTGAACAGATGAATGGAGCATTGAGGTCTACATCAACAACCTGTCTGAACTCTGCAGCTGTCATATCACACATAGGAATTCTCTTGATGATTCCTGCGTTGTTAACAAGAATATCAATCTTTCCAAGATCTGCGATGATCTGCTGAGCTGTAGCATTTACCTGCTCTTCATCTGTTACGTCACAAACGTAGCCCTTAGCATCAATACCAGCTTCCTTATAGCCAGCAAGTCCTCTATCTACAAACTCCTGCTTGATATCATTAAATGCAATCTTTGCACCTGCTGCTGCAAATGCCTTAGCGATAGCCATACCAATTCCATAAGAAGCACCTGTAATCCAAGCAACCTTTCCTTCTAGGGAAAAATCTTTCATATCCATGATTAATACCTCCTACACTCAAATGTGCTTAATTATATGATAATACTCACTCTCATTTCTTGCAAGCAAAAAATGAAACATTGTTTCACTTTATTTAATGCTATCTACAGTCTCGTTTTGTTTACTTAGGTATTGATTTCGATTGTGCTTTCAATACCAAAGTATTCTATGTACGAGTGTCAATCTGCATGCAGATTAAATAAGCCAGCTTCGCGCTGGCTCTAAATCATAGTTTATCAATAAGCATTGAACACTTTCCTGATGGAATTGGAAGAGTCTTCTTCTTATCCTCATCTAGGATATGGATTGTGAAATAGTAGAGCTTTTCACTCTCAAGCCTAATTTCCCAACCTCTTGTGTTCTTATTGGAAAGAATCGTGATGTTGTTCTTCTTAAGAGATAGATCCTCAATTCCCATTGCTTCAAGATTCTGCATTGTCCAATATACAGTCTTTCTTGGAAGTGATATCTCAAGACCAATAACGTTCTCGATCATCAAATTAACTGTTACTAGACCAAGCATTGGTAGATACCACTTTCTATTCTCTGGCCCCTCTGCAGGACAAAGTGCAGGACCTTCTGTCTGAGGCTTGTAAATCTCCCATGCATCGCCCTGCTTGTCCTCTCCTGGATGAAGAGTATCTAGAATGAAGTACATATGTCTGATCGCACATTCACGAGCAAAGATGAATGAATTGTAGTTGATAAGTCCCTTAACAACCATGAATGTCGAGAAAGGAACAACTCCTCCACAATAACCATTTCCATTTACATCAAAGTACTTTGAATTAACAGGTACTGTTGGAAATGGGTTCTCGCTTCCGAATGAATCTGGGTCCCTGAGTTCATCAATCAAGAAGGAGGCATATTCATCATTTGGAATCTCAGCAAGCAGTGTATAGAATGCACCTAGATGCTTGTTCTTGATGATGTTCTCATTCTCATCCAAGTCATAATAGAACTGGGTCTCACTGTCCCACATCATTGAATTGATTCTGGTCTTTAGTGAGAAATAGACTCTCTTATATCTGAAAGCCAACTCTTTGTCGTTTAGAATATCGCCAATATTTGACATATATAAAGCAAAGAGTGCCATAACTGCATTGTAGTCTACTGTATATGCAGCCCCTTCTCTAGGAAGGTTACCCATATGGGTTGCACTATATGGAACTCTATATAGTCCATTTGGATCCTGGAAGCTGGATTGCATCCATTCATAGTATTTCTCTAGATATGGAACAACTTCCTTTAGTCTCTTCTTATTTCCTATCTTGTGATAGAACATATATTCAACATAGGCAAGAAGTGGAAGGGATGCTCCATTTGGGTTATCGTTATCGAAAACAGCCTCGCCTGTTGTAATATTATATTTTTCTGCAATCTGACCAGATTCACTCTGATGAGCGTAAAAGTAGTCAATTAAGGAATAAGGAGAGTAGTTCTGATTGCTATATATCAGAAACAGTGATGACATAGATGCTGAAAAGAGATCAATTACCTCACTATTATTGTAGGTAAAATATCCCTCTGGGAAAGCCCCATCCTTCTCGCCTTGGTGCCAAACCTCATCGATCCACACCCAGGTTCTGTCATACAAATCAACGAAATCCTGATCATAAAAATGAATTTGAGGTACAAGATCCTTAACCACGTGAAAACTCCGTTTTTCTACTCAAAAATGTAAATTTTTGTCCTTAAATCGCATTATACATATTACAACGGTTAGTTTTTGAAGTCAAACCAAATTTTGAATAAAGTACTTCTTTTATTATAAAGCATTTATAGGAAAAATATTATTTTTTCACTACCTCAATAGTTAGCTTATAAAATGCATCAGCATTTTTGCCCTTATCCCCTATAAAGGCACTAGGAATATTGTCAATTTCTCACAAAGAAAGGATGTTTTCATCCAAAAGAAAGTCCTCAACTCCAATATAGTGAATACCTCTGTCATCGCACCATGGCTGAATGTAGTCCTTGACAACGACAATCTTCTTGAACGAGTCAGGAATCCTTATCAGAGACGAAATCTCCTCTTTTTGTTTTTCTTTCTCTTCGATTGATAATGCGGACTGGATATAATAGCGTTCATAAGAGCTGTTTACAACAAAATCAACTTCCAATTGTTTCCTGACACTCTTTCCAGATGAGTCTCTTGCATTTTGTTCTACAACTCCTACATCAACATCAAAACCTCTGCGAATTAAATCGTTATATATGATGTTTTCCATAAGGTGAGTTTCTTCTTGCTGTCTGAACCCCAACTTGGCATTTCTAAGGCCTACATCAGAAAAATAATACTTAGATGGAGTCTTTATGTATTTTCTACCCTTCACATCATATCTCTCTGCTTTCTTGATCAAGAAAGAATCCATAAAATAACGAAGATACCTGTCGATAGAAGCAGCAGAGACACACATATGCCTCTCACTTGAGAATGTGTTAGATAGTCTACTCGGATTCGTTAGCGATCCTACGCTAGAGGCTATGACATTTAGAAGTATATCCAAAACTTCTTCATCATTGTTTATATGATTGCGCTCCAATATATCCTTGATGTATGTTTGACTGAACAAAGACCGGAGATACAAGCTCCTTTCTTCATGTGTTTCCATAGTCCACACAAGAGGCATTCCGCCATAAGTGTAGTATTCACGCCAAACGTTTCTCTTGTCGCCTTGGTAGTGCTCATACACTTCTGCATATGATAAAGGATAGACTCTTATCTCATCTCCTCTATCTCTAAATTGAGTTAATATGTCAGACGAAAGCATCTTGGAATTGCTACCAGTGATATAAACATCTGCATTTGAAAGCTTCATTAGCCCAAGGACAACATCGACAAAGCTTATCTTTTCTTCTGGATTATCTACATATGGATTTTGAACAGCAGAGACAAACTGAATCTCATCAAGGAAAATATAATATCGCTTATTTCGATCTGTCATCCTTGCTTTAATAAAGGCATCGAGTTCGAATGGGTTTCGATATCGAGCATTTCCGACTTCATCAAGAGCAAGCTCTATGATTTGATCCTCTTCTACTCCGTCAGACAAGAGATAGTTCTTATAGAGAGAAAACAACAGATATGACTTTCCGCACCTGCGAAGTCCGGTAATAATCTTGATCCTACCATTGCCCTTTTTCTGGATTAGCTTATCTAGGTATTGTTTTCTTTCATACTGCATATATGTTGCTCCACGTGAAAATTTTGCGTCATACGCAATTTTTTCACGCACAGTATAACATAAAAAGACTATTTTTGCTAAACGACGTGAAAATTTGCGTCATACGCATTTTTTTAACAAATATAATAAAGCAAATGGATTGTAAGTATTGAAAAGGAGCCCCCATGCCATTATGCTTTCGGGGACTACCAAGGGGGGGAAAAACGATTATATACTCTCTAGAGTCTTTCTACGCTCGATTTTTCTGTCTCTAATAGATTGCAATAGTTCTGGATATATTTTCTGAATCCTGCAATGTCTTCTTTTGTTGCCATCAACGAAGAGCTTTTGGCATCTGCAAACGCCTTTGTCTCAATATATTCATCTAGGCCTTGGCCCTTTTCTCTCCATATCAAGAACGATGCTAGGAGTGCCATTCCAAATGGGCCTCCTTCCCCCGCAGTCTCCATTACAGTTACAGGAGCGTTCATACTAGCGGATAGATAGCGTTGCGCCACACCTTTGGCCTTGAACATTCCTCCATGTCCTGTCAAACGATCAATGGTGACATTCTCTTTTACAAGAATCTGGTTGCCAATGTAGAGGGATGCGAATATCGAATATAGCTGAGAGCGCATGAAATTTGAGAACGTGAATTTGCTTTCAGGCTTTCTTACCATCAATGGTCTGCCATCGATAAGCCCTGTAACAGGCTCTCCTGATAGATAGTTGTAGTATATGATATCACTACAATCAGAGTCTCCATTCAAGCTCGATTGATACATAGCTTCATACAGCTCGGAGTCCTTGACAGCAAGAGAAAGGCTCTGCATAAGTTCTCTAAATAGGTTGAACCATTGGTCAAACTCGCTTGTTCCATTGTTGCAATGAACCATTGCCACAGGCTTTCCATCTGGAGTTGTGACCATGTCTATATCGCGATAGAGTCTTGATAGCTTCTTTTCAAGAACAACCATAGCAAAGATGGACGTTCCTGCAGATACGTTTCCTGTTCTACTTCCAACAGAGTTGGTTGCGACCATTCCTGTGCCCGCATCTCCTTCAGGAGCTACTAGCGGAATTCCTGCTTGTAGCTTTCCACTTGGATCTAGAAGCCTTGCTCCCTCTTCTGTTAATACTCCAGCCTCTTCTCCTGCAACCATAACCTTTGGAAATATATCTCTTAAAGAAAAATCATAGCCACCTTCTGAGAGAAGAGTGTCGAATTTATCAACCATCTTCTGATCGAAATCTAAGACAGTTGAATCTATTGGAAACATGCCGGAAGCTTCTCCAATACCTACTACCTTGTTTCCTGTAAGTAGGTAATGGATATAAGCCGAGAGTGTCGATACATATGCAATATCTTTCACATAAGGCTCTTTGTTCAATATTGCTTGATATAGCTGTGCTATTGTCCACCTTAGTGGAATATTGAAATCAAAAAGAGCTGTAAGATTCTCTGCTGCTTCCGAAGTGTTTGTATTTCTCCATGTCAAGAAAGGTGCAAGTTGCTTATCGCTCTTATCAAGGGCAATAATGCCATGCATCATACCCGAGATTCCGATAGCACCTACTTTTGTTATTTCAACATCATAGCGTGTTTTGACATCATCTGCTAAGTCTGCATAGCTAGATTGCATTCCTCTAACTGCATCCTCCAATCGATATGTCCAAAGCTTGTTCTCAAGCCTGTTCTCCCAACTGAAGGAACCTTTTGCAATAACGCTAGTGTCCTTTGCTATGAGAACAGATTTGATTCTAGTAGATCCAAGCTCAATACCTAGAGATGTTTCGCCATTCAAGATTGAATTAACAATATCTTTCTTTTCCATGCATACCTACCTTATTACTGCACCTTGTGCTTCAAGCATTCGTCTGACTTCTTCTACATCCACGTTTGATGGAAGAGCATTTGTTTTGTGAGCAATGATTGCAATTACGCCAGCAGCTTCGCTTATGGACATACATGCAGACATGACTCTTGTCATTGCAAATATAGTCTGATCTACAGAGATCGTTCGACCTGACATGATAAGGTTTTCAATTCTCTCAGGGATCAAGCATCCCATAGGAATTCCAATTGCATGCTTAACAGGAAGCATTGTCATCACACCAGAAGTCTGTCCGTGGATATCGACATTGTAGCCAGACATAGCAACAGTATCGTCAGGAACAGGAAGAGTCTCTAGGATCTCCTCTGTAAGAGTCTTCTTTCCAACTACACGCCTACTTTCTCTAATTCCAAGATATGGCATTACCTGTCCTAGCGTACAATTCTGGAATCCTGGACAGTACTTTCGTAGGAACGTCATGATCTCGAATATCTGGTGCTCACATGTCTTTTCGCCTTCGATGAACTGTTCGACATTTGTAGAATCCAGATTGATCGCACGAGTGACATTGAAATAACCTCTATCAGTATCCTTTTGGTGTGTAAAATCAATCATGTTTCTAGGCAGGTTAAAGTCTCCCGCTGCCTTTGCCTTCTCAATAAGATCAAAGAAACACATCGTTGCAAATGTCTTGTCCCTTCCAAACTCAAAAGGATCTTGCTTGATTCCAGGGAACGAATCTGGAAGCTTTATCGTCTCAAGATGAGTCTGGGCATAGCGCGCAAATTCATCTATATCGATATTCTCAACATCGAATGTAAGTGTTGCAGGCTGCAGATGCTCTCCTTTGACGGTTCTTGCTCCTGCTTTGAATGCAACATCTGCGTCCCCTGTTGCATCGATTACCAAATCTGCATCGAACTTGAACTCCTTTCCTCTACAGAAAACGCTTACGCCACAGACTTTGCCATCTTCAACAAAGACGTCCTTCAGCTCTGCATAGAGCATAGAATCCACACCGGATTCCATGAACATCTCGTTTACCATCAAGCGCACCCATGACATATTCATATATGTCAGTGAGTTCTGGATTGGTGCACGATAATCAACAGTAGCAGCTCCGATATCCCTTAGCCTATTAAGGAACTCTTCTGCAAAGCCCTTGATGACCTTTCTCCCACTTCTATCGATTATTGCCAATGGAGGAAGACCTGAGCTCATCAAGCCTCCAAAGAATGGATTGCGTTCAATAACCAGTACACTCAATCCTGCACGAGAAGCAGTGATTGCTGCAGGAAATCCGCCTGGGCCACTTCCGACGACAATAAGATCATATTTCTTCTTGAATTCCATACTAACCTCCAAATCATTCCTTTACTGATCCTGCTGTAAGACCAGAGACAAGATATTTACCTAGGAATGTAAAGACCATGAGAATTGGGAATACTGCCAATGTAGATGCAGCAGTCAAAGGTCCCCATTCCTGGCCAAAGAAACCAATGTAGTTATAGATTGATACCTGAATTGGATAGAGCTTCTGGGAAGCTACCATTACTGATGATACCTGGTACTCATTCCATGCTCCGATGAAGATCATCAATGCAGCACATGCAATTGTAGGTAGGCTCAATCTTGGGATCAATCTAAAGATGATGTACTTTCTCGATGCTCCATCGATCATCGCAGCTTCTTCAATTGCATATGGAATTGATTGCATTCCGCCAATCAGAATCCAGATAGCCATAGGCAGATTGTAAGCTGTATAGATCAAAGGAAGGGTGTAGAACTTGTTTGTCATCTTCAGTGCAGAGAACATCATATAGTTTGGAACTACCATCGCAGCAGATCCCATCGATAGTGGAATACCAAACAGGATAAGCATGAACATCAATTTCTTGCCCCTGAAGCGGAATCTTGTGATCGCATATGCAATGAGCATTGCACACAAAACACCAATTATGATGGCAGCAATGGAATAGATAATGCTGTTTATAAGTGCCGTGCTAAACGATCCCTTCAATACAGTTGCATAGTGCTCTGTTACAATTTGGGAACCAAAGATCTTTGGAGGATAGATTGCAACTTCTCTTGTTGGCTTGAGAGATGTAAGAAGACCCCAAATAAAAGGAACAAGATTTACTATTGCAATACAGATAAAACCAATTAGTGAGAGTATCTTTCCTGAAATATTCTTAGATTTCATACTTGATTGCCTTTACATATGCCACTGTCAGGATGAAATTCAGGACACAGAGTGCAATTGACATTGCGCTAGCCTCTCCGAAATGGTAGTAGGAGAAGCTTTCTCTATATGCAAGAATTGAGATTACCGTTGTTGCGTTTCCTGGTCCTCCGCCTGTAAGAGTAAGAGGTACTGTCAGGTTATTTAGGTTTGAGAGAGCAACGATGATTGCAGAAATTGCCATTGGTGTCTTTAGCTGAGGCAGCTTAACGAACCAGAACATCTGCCACTTGTTAACACCATCAATCATTGCAGCCTCATCATATTCCTTTGGAATTGACTTCAAGCCTGCAACTAGCTGAACCATAACGTATCCGATAACACGCCATGTTATTACGACGATCAATGAAACGATTGCTATATTTTTATTGGACAGGAACCCAATTGGTTCATGACCAAGCTTTTGTACAAAGTAATTTATAAGACCGGTTTCGTCTTTGAGTAACCACTTCCATAGCATGGCTGCTACTACCTGAGAGGTAACCCAAGGGATGAGGATCATTATCTCCAGCACATATGCAAACATACCATTTGCACTGTTGATCCATAGTGCTAGAAGAGTTCCAAGAACAAGTGCAATCACAAGGCTTACAAGAGAGACGACGATTGCAATGAAAAGGCTGTATAGAGTTGTGCTCTTTGAAAACACGTTTATGTAGTTATCAAAGCCAACGAACTTGGTAAAACGCATGTAGTCACAGCGCCAAAAGCTACAATGCAGACAATACACCAAAGGAATCATCAAGAATAATACGATGAATATCATACTCGGTGCAGATAATAGATAAGGAAGAACCCTATCCAGTTGTTTCTTTTTCTTTAATTCGATCATTTTCAATCCTTAAGAGGAAGATTACGGGCGGATGCGACTCCGCCCGCATAAAGAGTTAAACAGAGTTATCTCTGAGTATTTCTGTCAATGAAGTTCTTCTCGACTGTCTTCAATGCGTCTTCTACACTCTTGCCCTGGACGTTAACAAGTAGGAATGCATTCTGCAAATCTTCGTTGAATCCAGTTACTGTGTACTTGATTGACTGTACATATGACTTAGTGTCGATGATGTTCTTTGCGTTGATTACCCATTCGTTTGTAGGAATCTCGAAGAAGCTAACACTGTTCTTGAGTGTTGACTTCAATAGAGGGACCTGCTGAGCTTCTGTTACCCAAAGATTATCGATCTCTGCAGAGCAGATATACTCTAGGAATTCACCAGCGAGGTCCTTGTTCTTAGATCCTGACCAAACACCGAAGTGCCAACCAGCTGCATAACATTTTGACTCAGACTTTCCGTCGATGCTTGGATAAGCCATGAAACCAATGTCTTCGGGCTTGAATGAGCACTGGCTCTGAACAGTTGGCATTCTAACTGTTCCAGCTGAGATCATTGCATACTTGCCAGCAGCAAAGTCTGTATATACATCTTCTGATGTTACAGATGCAGCACTTGGAGGTGTTACACCATACTTTGAAACTAGATCAACTTCCATCTGAAGAGCCTCTTTTGCAATTGCCCCTGTCCAATTGTTTGGCATTCCTTCATCTGTGAACATTCCGCCTTCCTGTCCAAAGAGAGCGTTTGGAAGTGCACCATGTGGATCCTGAACATCCAAGCTATAACCGATTCCATATCCCCAGATCTTCTGGCCATTTGAATCTGTGTATGTAAGAGCTTGAGCAGTAGCAACTAGGTCAGCCCAAGTCTTGATTGAATCTGGATCGATTCCCTTCTCTGCAAACAGGTCCTTTCTATACATGATTCCGAATCCACCGAAGAATACTGGGATATCATAATGGTACTTGCCATCGAATCCTGCTTCTAGAACTGCAGAGTTCAAGTCTTCTTTCTGAGCCTCTGTCCATGAGCCATAGAACATGTTCTCAAGTGGCTCGAATACACCACGCTTGATAGCCTCGCCTCTATTTGCTGTATTGACCATGAACAAGTCTGCACAGTCACCAGCTTCACTTGCTGCGAATACCTTACTTGGAAGTGTTGTCCACTGCTGTGTCTCAACAACAACCTTAACACCAGGATGTGTGCTTTCGAAATTATCGATAGCCTTTTTGAGAACTACTGCTCTTCCGTTTGTTGTACTTGTGATATCCAAGAATGTCCAAAGTCTAAGAGTGACGTCCTTTGCCTTTGCTTCTGTTGCACCGCTTGCAAAAAGTGCAGTCATTGCCAATAAAGCAACAAGAAGAATAACGGTAAACTTTTTCATATGTTTTCCTCCCTATGAAGATAAACCTCTTTGTATCTTTCCTCCTTTGATACAAAAGGGCTTTAGTTAGAACTTGAAAGCAACCTTGAAGTCGCCATACTTTCCAGTAGCGTACTCAAATGCTTTTTCCCAATCTTCCAGATCAAAGAAATTCTTGATCAGACCATCTGTCATCAATTTTCCATCTGCTATATGCTCGATTACAAATGGGAAACAATATGGAGAAAGGTGAGCTCCTAATAAATCCAGCTCCTTTCCATCCCCGATGATTGACCAATCTACAGTTGCAGCTTCGCCAAATACCGAGAACTCTACGAATCTTCCAAGCTTTCTGATCATATCGAGTCCTTGCTGGACTGAGCTTGGATGTCCGGTAGCTTCAATGTAGATATCACAACCATAGCCATCAGTAAGTTTCTTGATCTCTTCTACAACGTTAACCTTTGATGGATTCCATACGATATCAGCGCCAAATTCCTTGGCTTTCTCAAGACGAGAATCAACCATATCAAGAACAATGAGCTTTGCAGGATTCTTCATTCTTGCGTACGTGATCATTCCAAGTCCTAGTGTTCCTGCACCTGAGATTACTACAACATCTTCGTTTGTGATCTGAGCTCTGTCTACACAATGCTTTGAACAAGCATATGGCTCAACAAGAAGAGCCTTATCAAGAGGCATGTCTTCTGGAACTCTATGGATTACTGCTGTCTTTGGATATCTTACGTATTCAGCCATTCCACCATTGTTATCTTTCTGGAAGCCGAATGTTGCATGTGGCTGACACATCCAATATCTACCGCTCTTGCAGAACTTGCACTCGCCACAAGGAACTATCTGGTCAGCACAGACCCTGTCTCCAACTTTCCACTCTTTGACGTTCTTTCCAACCTCAACGACTCTTCCTAGAAACTCATGTCCAGGAATGAATGGAGGCTTAACCCAAGAAGGATCTTTGTCATTACCCCAGAATCTTTCTGCTCCATGCATGCATTTTAAATCTCCTGCACAGATACCACATCCTTCTGTTTTGATGATGATATCGTCATCTCCACACTCTGGAGTTGGATAATTTGGTTCGAACCTATAATCTCCAAGTCCATAGGCAACTAGTGCCTTCATTGTTTTTGGCAACGCCATACAACCTCCTCTTAGTTTTATAAAGCTGTATTATAAAACTCCTTTGATTACATTTAACCACGGTTTTTTGATAAGTCAACGATTTTTAAAAAGAAAAATTCAGATAATTCCTTTATCAGTAAATTTTTATCAATATAATACATAGTTATTTATGGCTATCTAATATGATTTTTCTTGCTTAATGCATAAACCCATGTTACCTTTTATAAAACTACTTGTATAAGGTTTGCATAAACAATCAATGGCTTCTTGAGAGGTCTTATAGTATAATATTTAGGGGATGCGTGAGAGAAAGATCTATGTAGATATATGATGATTCACACGTAATATTTGTATGAAGATATCAACGGAACTAAAGCAGTCAAATCTAAGACAACTAAATCTAAGCATTGTTTATTATTCCATTTATAAGAACAAGGAGATTTCACGCCAGCAATTGGTAAAGAATCTGAATTTGAGCCTTCCTACAGTTGTACAGAATATTACGGACTTATTATCTGAAGGATTGATCGAAGAGGTAGGATTCTCAAAGTCCACAGGCGGACGCCCGGCTATGGTATATAGGATCAACAGCAGCGCAAAGGTATCTGTTGGTGTGGAGCTTCTTCCCCATAAGATAAATATGGCGATCATCGATCTATATGGGGAGATTCTCTTCGAGAACACTCTCTTGATAGCTTTTGAGAACAATGGCCACTACTTCAGCACAGTTGGAAACTGGATCAATTCCAATATAAGCTCCTTCATAAATGATCAAAGTACCGTTCTTGGTGTTGATATTGCAATTCCAGGAATCATTGCAGCAGACAATGAGCATATCATGTACTCAGAAGTACTTCATTGCACAGATTTCACTCTTAGCGATTTCTCGTCAAAGATAGATTTCCCTTGTTCATTCATGCACGATGCAGAAGCCGGTGCCTATGCAGAACTTTGGCATGGAGAAAGACCTAGGAATGCATTCTATTTCATCCTGAATGACTATTTCAGCAATGCATTGATCTTAAATGGTGAAGTATTCAAGTCCAGCAACCTCAGTAGCGGTACTCTAGAGCATTTGATCATCCATAGCGATGGCAAACCTTGCTATTGTGGAAAGAAAGGTTGCATCGACTCATATATATCAGCTCAAAGCTTACTTGCAGAAAGCCATTCTGCAACTCTAGATGATTTCTTTTCTCATCTAAGAGAAGGCTCGGATGTAGAAAAGAGGATCTGGGACAACTACCTATCTGATTTGGCACTCTCTATTGATAGCGCGCGAATGGCAATTGCTTGTGATATCGTGATCGGAGGCGTATTACAACGTTATATGATTCAGAAAGACATAGACGCTCTAAAGCAGAAGATCAGGCAGATAACCACTTTCAAGGCAGCAGATTTCTCTATAAAGATTGGATCCTGTGGAAGAAAGGGTGTTGTTATTGGAGCTGGGATTCCTAGAATAGAAGGATTCTTGTCTCAGATAGCAGACTTGCAACTTCCATAAGCTATCTTAGGAGTTTGATTGCACCAGGAATTACCTTGACTGTTACTCTTTTTGCTTTCTTTGAGTACACTTCACCATCAAGATGCACAGGAAGATCTGCCTTTTCACTCTCGATCTCCACTTCTTTCACTTGATAGTAAGAGAAGTTCTTCTTGTCCTTGACTTGTGCTCCTCTTAGAAAAGAGAATACCAAGCTCAATAGAGCCAGACCTCTATAGACTCTATTTGTGAACATCAGATCAAGCTTTCCATCATCGATTTTCGCAAGCGGTGTCATCTTGAAGGTTGAACCCATGCGGATTCCGCTTGCAACAGAGATTTGCTGTGTCGAAAGATCTTTTTCATTTCCATCGAACTTCAGCTTTACCTTTGAGCCATCGGTGATGTTCTTCAGGATATACAAGAATGCTGCAACATAGCTTGGCATACCATTCAGGTGCTTATATTCCATCGCCTTGAAGTTAACCATTGGTTCAAATCCAAAGCCAGCACCATTTAGAAAGTACATGCCACTTGGTTTATCTGGTCCATAGCAAAAGCCGACATCAGTTGGTTTAGCTTCTCCTTTGATGACTCTATTAACGGATTTCTTTATGTTTGATGTGATTCCACATACCCAAGCAAAGTCATTACCTCTGCCAATTGGTATGATGCCCATCTTGACCTTGGATCTGTTATCGGATCGCATGATTCCATTGATGACTTCGTTCACAGTTCCGTCGCCACCTACAGCAACGATAGTCTTAAAGCCATTATTGGCACCATTCTTGGCAAGCTTTTCAGCGTGTCCCTTGCCATTTGTGTACGCTATTGTATAGGAAATGTTATCTTTTTCCAGACAACTGCAGACTATCTGTGCCTTTTTTCTGCCCTTGCCTTTAGAGGCTTCTGGATTGATTATAAGCAAGATTTCTTTTCCTATCATAGTTTCCGACCCTTATTGATTATTTCAAACAATTAAAAAAACAATCAAGCCATTTACACTAATTTGGCCAATATTTCTGCCATCTTGACCCTTTACAATCAGTAAACTATTCTACCTTCGTGCACAGTGATACAAAACAAATGAGCAAGAAGCTTTTATGCATTGCTCTACCAATAATGCTTCAGAATTTATTATCGTCTTCCCTATCGTTTCTGGACACCTTGATGATAGGACAGTTGGGACAGGAACAGATTGCAGCCGTTGGCATTGCAAACCAGGTCTATTTCCTAATATCCCTCTTTTTCTTTGGTATAGCCTCGGGAACAGCTATCTTTATCTCCCAATACTACGGATCCGGGGAATATGAGAAAATGAAGAGAACAATGTCTCTTGCTACAACAATATGTCTTGTAGGCTCAATTGTTATGGCAATCTACACATTTATGAGACCCGACCCAATCATTCATCTATTCTCAACAGACCCTCTTGTTGTAGAACCTGGAAGAGTATATATGCGTATCGTAGCACCTAGCTATATATTCGCAGCAGTATCATCCACTCTATCTATTGGCTTTAGATCTATTAATAAGGCTAAAGTGCCCTTGTTGATTGCTTTTATATCACTAACACTGAATGCACTTGGCAACTGGCTCTTGATCTTTGGAATAGGACCATTCCCGGTTCTAGGTGTTGCAGGAGCTGCAATATCAACAGTATTTGCACGCCTTGTTGAAATGCTTCTGTTGGTATTCCTGATCTGGAGAAAGGACGGAGAGGTATTTGCATTCAGAAAGAAAAAAGACTTTGTCTGGGACAAGGCTTTTTTGTCTTTCTTTGTCAAAACAAGCTTCCCTGTACTTTGCAACGAAGTATTCTGGGCACTTGGAATGACACTCTATAAGATTGCATTCGCTTCCCTTGGAACAGAGGCTCTTGCTACTGTTAATATCACGGAATCAATTGCAAACTTCTTCTTCATTGCTGTTCTAGGCATTGGAAATGGAACCACCATTCTTCTTGGAAATGTTCTAGGTACAGGAGATAGGGAAAAAGCTCTCAGATGGGCAGACAAGATCGTTGTCTTGTCATTGTTCACAGGTATTGTCATGGGTGTTCTTGAATATACAATGGCACCTCTATTTGCATCTTGGTTCAATGTCAGCACGTCTGTTGCAACGTGTGCTGTTCTATCGCTAAGAGTGCAAGCATTCCTGCAGCCTTTGAAGAGTATAAACATGTCAACAATCGTCGGCATTCTTCGCGCAGGCGGAGATACTCGCTACGCACTGTTTTCAGAGATGTTTGGAGTATACTTCGTAGGTGTTCCTTGTGCTTTTCTAGGCGCTATGGTATTCCATCTATCACTTCCTGGAATCTATCTTCTTCTTAGTCTTGAAGAGGTATCAAAATTCTTTGCAGGACTATTGAGAGTGCGAGGCAAGAGATGGGCAAACGTACTCACAGACAAAAATCCTGCTAGCGAAGGGGAATTATTTCTAGAATAATCGTCATTGTTGTACGTAATCGATAAATGATTATATAATCTCTAATGGTATCAAATTAAGAAACCAACCAAAAGGAGATCATATAATGGAAAATCTGCACATCAAGAATTGTATTGCGTATACAGCAAGTGGCATTAAGCACGAACTTTATATAAAGGACGGAATCTTCTCTCATAAGGAAGATGGCGTTGAATATAAGGAAATAGATGCTAATGGCAAACTAGCTATTCCTGGCTTTATCGATACTCATATCCATGGAATCGGTGGCTATGGTACAGAAGACAGCTCAAAGGATTCCATTTGCGCTATGTCTCAATACCTAATCAAGGAAGGTGTTACATCTTTCTTCCCTACCATCTATACAGATACCCTAGACAGAATCCAAAGTGACGAAAGAGCTATTGTAGAGGCAATGGGACATGAAAAAGGTGCAGAGATCACAGCAATTCATGTAGAAGGTCCATTTATTTCTCCTGAAAAGATTGGTGCTCAGAACCCTGCAGGACGCCAAGATCCTAGCAAGGAAGTCATGGAGACCATCCTTAAGGCAGGACAGGGAAAGATCAAGGCTATGACAATGGCGCCAGAAGCAGCAAATATCGAGATCGTTGCCAAGATGGCTATTGAAAATGGCATCGTTCCTCTATGTGGACACACCAATGCAACATATGAAGAGACGGTCAAGGGCGCAGACTTTGGCATCAAGCATGCAACTCACCTATTCAATGCTATGACAGAGCTTAAGAACAGATTCCCAGGTGTTGTTGGTGCTGTTCTTACAGACGATAGAATGACAGCTGAGATGATCGGAGATGGAAAGCACATCCATCCATCTTCAATGGCTCTCGTATTCCAGAAGCTTGGTTCAGACAGAGTAGTAATTATCACAGATAGCCTTAAGCCAACCCGACAGGAGAGTGGAAAGCTTACAGCCAATGGCGTTGAAGTCGAAATGGGCGACAATCTTTGGGTAACAAAGGGAAACAGAGACCTCATTCAAGGCTCCTGTCTGACAATGCTTGAAGGATTCAAGAATCTTCTTAAGTGGGGAATCTCAATCGAAGATGCAATCAAGATGACAGCAACCACTCCTGCAAGGATCTACTCTCTTACAGACAGAGGATCAATCGAAGAAGGAAAGAGAGCTGACCTAGTTCTTCTAAACACCAATCTTGGAGTAGAATCTGTCTATGTACAGGGAGAACTACGTTATGTGGTATGACAATTTAGAAAACAAGAGACTTTGGTCAATTTTTGAAGAGATAGAACAAATCCCAAGAGAAAGTGGCAACGAAGAAGGTGTTAGACAATACCTTTTGAAGTGGGGCAAGGAACACGACCTAGAGACAATCGTCGATAAGGTTGGAAATGTAATCATGAAGTGTCCTGCAACAGAAGGACTTGAAGGCCTTCCTTCAATTGCTCTTCAGGGCCATATGGATATGGTATGTGTCAAAAGAGATGGCAGCAACCATGATTTCACAAAGGACCCTATCGAAGTAGTGGAAGAGAATGGAATCATCAGAGCCAAAGATACATCCCTTGGCGCTGACAATGGTATCGCAATTGCCCTTATTTTGGATATCTTCTCGGATCCAGATGCAAAACATGGAAAGCTTGAAGGTATATTCACAGTAGCAGAAGAGACAGGGCTTACTGGTGCTTTCGGCATTGATGCAAGCCTAATTGAATCCAAGAGACTCTTGAATCTCGATAGCGAAGAGGAAGGAATCTTCTATATCGGATGCGCTGGCGGAATCGAAATCGATGCAGAGCTGCACGTTAATCTAAGAGACGCAGATGGCGAATTTGCTTCTACTGTAGATCAGCCTGATGGCCTGACTAAATTCGTGAACGATGGAAAGTTCTTGCGCGTTGTAGTATCCGGTCTTCTTGGAGGACACTCTGGCGGAGAGATCCACAAAGAGAGAGCAAATGCAATAAATGTTCTAGCTAGATATCTAAATAGACTTCCAGAGTACAATATTGCAGCTATCTCTGGTGGAACCAGAAGGAATGTCATTCCATCACATGCAGAGGCTATAATCCAGGTTCGTGATACAGATAGCGCTATATCACTTGCCAAGAACCTCCTGGAGGAATTGAAAGGCGAATATAAGCTCAGCGACCCAGACATCAACTTAACAGTCACTCCTTGTGAGCCATTAGAGAAAGTAATCGACAGAAGAATCTCATCAAGGATAGCAGATCTACTCTTCACATCTCCTGTGGGAGTACAGGCAATGAGCTTGGCTCTAGATGGCGTTGTAGAGACTTCAGACAACCTAGCTATCGTTGAGATGGAAGGTGACACTGTAAAGGTAATCTGGTCAGTTAGAAGCTCTGTAGAAAGTGCAAAGCTAAATCTTGCATATAAGATTCAGACTCTTGCTGAAGGATTTGGTTTCAAGACTGTCCTCTCTGGTGGATATCCATCATGGCAACCAAATCCAAAATCAAAGTTCACAAAGGAAGTTGCTGCTGCTTACAAGAAATACACTGGCAAGAAGCCTGTTATTACAGCAATACATGCCGGTCTCGAGTGTGGAATCATCAACAAGGCTGTAGAGGGAATGGATAGCCTATCAATCGGCCCTAACCTATTTGATGTACACTCTGTAAACGAGCATGTTGAAGCAAAGTCTGCAGAGAGAATTGCTGCTTTTGTGAAGAATATGCTTAAGGATGTTCGATGAAGAAAATAGCAATCGCAACAGATAGACAATCGCCAGTTGGATCAGTGTTTCCATTTTGGCAGAACTACGTTAACGAGGGATATGTAAACGCAATTACAAAAGCAGGGGGACGGCCTCTGCTTATCCCATTTTGCAATCCAACAGAGACAGATGAAATCCTGGAAGACTTTGATGGATTGGTACTAACTGGTGGAAACGATGTTTCCCCTATCCTATATGGAGAAGAAAACATTGCATCCGTCCATTGTGATGAGCCACTCGATAGATTTCATATGGGTCTTATTACTTCCGCACGAAAGATGAACATTCCTATTTTGGGAATATGCAGAGGTTTTCAACTGCTGAATATCTCATTTGGAGGAACTCTTATCCAAGATATTCCTTCCGAGCGACCATCAAGCGTCAACCATAAGCAAATTGACAAGTCGATGGGAAGCGCACATCCAGTGGATATAGTTCTTGGTTCTAACCTATACACTGCACTAAAGGAAAAGAGTGTTTGGGTAAACAGCCTTCACCATCAAGGTGTAAATGATCTTGGCTTTGGACTAAAACCATCTAGCTACGCTCCAGATGGACTAATAGAATCTTTTGAAGGTTCAAATGTTCTAGGAGTGCAATGGCATCCAGAAGCAATGTTTGACAAGATGCAACCACTCTTTACGTATTTCATCAATGAGATGAATAGACCTGCATCTCACCTTCTGTAATTTATCAAAATAATAGGAGTACGCCGATAAGAGCCTTTTCTATCGGCATTGATCTATGAATAGAACAATGAATCTAAATATCCTCAATACAATGTACTACAAGCGTAGCACTTTATCTCTTGATGATATTATTTCAAATCTTGCAAAGCAGAGTGCTGGCTTTGATGCTCTTACGTCTTTCGATATCATCAGAAATGATGAGATAGTCGATTTTACAAACGAAGAGACTGCAATACACCTAACTCCTCCTTCTTTAGATCCAGATCAATCAATAGAGGATGCTATTTGCTTAAAGGAAGGAAAGTATAGATTCATGCAACTTCCTGTCCTTGATACAAAGCAAATAAAACTACAACTTCTTCCTTTCATTGGAAATACTCTCAACGGTAAGGTTTATATAAGAATTTTCAAGGAAAGCATCCTTGAAGAGGTAATGCAATTTTTATTACCACTCAAAAAATGACTTTAACAAAGTCGCTTTCTGGCAAATATTGACTTTCTGAAAGTCATTTTTCAATACATAATGACTTTGAGAGAGGCGCTTTATGAAAGAGTACATCCCTCCATCCCTTGCTTCATTAATATTGATGAACTACCTAATCCTAGCGAGCGCTAAGGGTGAGGATTCCAGTTTCTTTTATGTTCGAGGATTGCTTCCATAGCTCGAAGTGTGTATCGAAGTCTGACATTCTTTCCACTGGAGTACTCGTGCGTTCCACACAAGAGCAGCTGATTATATGCTTTACTGCTAGAAGCAATGTTAGTGCTGCATATGCAGCTATCAATCTTAAGAGCGAAGGATTGAGGATGCTTAATAATTGTTTAGAAGTGGTTTAGGCTACTATAAAGGCTGAGGCTGGACGGGCCTCAGAGGTTCGAAATGAAGCAAGACGCCTTCGGGTGCATTCATCGCTTGCAGGGCCAGAATCCAACAGGATTCAGCCGTTAGAGTACGTCAAGTACTATAGAAGTAGCAATGGCAAACGTAAGGTCGATTTCATCATTGAGGACGATGTTGCAATTGAACTCAAGAGTGCAAAAACAGTCACAGACAAACACCTTATTTCGTTGAGGGAACTTAAAGAAGAAGGCATCTTCTTAAGCTATATCATTATATCTAGGGAAGAAGGTCCACGTATGCTTTCTGATGGAATCCTAATTCTTCCTTGGAAGGAATTTCTTGCTCGTCTTTGGAATGGCAAGATCGTTAAGAAATAACACAAACGAGTGTCACAAATCAAGAATATTTTCAAAATTGTGACACTATGTTAACACGATATCACTCTTTCCAAGGAGAAAATCTACGATATTTAAATGAGCTATTCCATCTCGAGAGAAATCAAAACGATCAAGAGAGAGCACATATTTTGGAGAAGCATCACTAATATTCTTGAATGCACCAAACTCTCTATCTATCGTATCTTTTGATGCGAGATAGTATGCAACTTGAATAAAACATTTCTTTCGACCATTAATTGCAACAAAGTCTATTTCTCCCTTATATGTCTTCCCTGTGAAAACCTCATAATCTCTCGAGATAAGTTCGTTATATATGATGTTTTCCAAGAAAAAGGTGTCTTCGAAATTAACCAAGTTTGTATTAATCATCCTAAAGCCAGTATCGACAGCATATTGTTTCTCTATGTACGACATGGATTGTTTTCCTACAATATTGAATCGTTTTACTCGATCTATTAGGCATGCTTTATCCATCTTTTCGAGATATCTATAAACAATCTTTTTATCAAAAACATCTTCATTTTGTGTTGCAAAATACTTGGTTATATTGATACATGAAAAGTCCTTGCCAGCATTAGCCATAACATAACTTGCAACTCTCTCGAAATTCTGTCTGTTGATTTTAGACCTTTCTGTAATGATGTCTTTATCTAATATTCCATTGTATGTTTGCTCTAGATATCTCTTGATGTCGCTCTCTTTGTTGAAAGAAAAACGTAAAGGGAAACCTCCCCAATTTATATAATCCATGATGAATTCATCTGGTGAAATTCTCTTTCCTATAGTTGTTATATACTCAAAACTTTCTGCAAAAGAAAATGGCATTATCTTGAATTCAATACATCTTCCAACAAGCAGAGATGCCAATCTTCCTGACAACAACTTTGAGTTGCTTCCTGTTATAAAGATATCGCAATTAAGTGTAGCCCTAAATGATGCCAACACCTTTTCAAAATTATTTACATGCTGAATTTCATCCAAGAAAATAAGATATCTTTCTTTATCTTTAATTAAATCCAAAACATATTGATTTAATTTCTCAGCAACTCTTATCTTTTCAAAAGTTAAGTCTTCAAAGTTAATCTTAATTATATGATCCGCGCAGAATCCAGTATTAACAAACTCTTCTTCAATCTGTTGAAGAAGAATGGATTTTCCACATCTACGTACACCTGTAAGAACCTTAATCAGATCAACTCCATAGAAAGGACGAATCTTTGCCAAATATCTTTCTCTTTTAATGTACATACAGGAACCCCTCTACTCTTAATATACTGTTTAAGTGTCACAAATCAAGAATATTTTCAAAATTGTGACACTTATTTTGTTTTTCATCCCTCATTTTTGACAATAAGAAGACTCTTCTAGGGCTATCAAAACCTTCAGTTAAATCTCAATCAAGCAATGTACGATTTGAACACTTTTATTTTCATATAAACATAGCGATTTTCTCATAACATTCTTTATTTATTTAATACAATTATAATTTACTATGTATAGTAACTTACGATTATTGTTTGTATTACAACAAATTGTTTTCATAAATTCATTCAGAATAAGAAAAATTACGTAAAAACTATTATTTTTATTGCCAATTTTAAAATTACATAGTTAATCTGCAAATGACTAAAATGAACCTCCTCGACCCAAGGGTCGAGGTATCGGAAGCCTAGCGGCTTCACCATCTTGTATAGATTTTGGCCTACATGCCAAAATCTAGCTCAGGTTGCGATTCATATAGTTTCTTGTAAGAATCC
>CAKQTE010000048.1 GCA_934276485.1 uncultured Spirochaetales bacterium
GCGTACAGAGTACCACATAAACAAGAAAAAGTCAAGAAGAATTTACAACATTTTCATTTATTTAAAAGACTTAATTAGAAAAGTTCAGGGGTTTGTGGGCACTACAGTGAAGAACATGGGTAGTTTATATTTAATTATTTCCATTCAACAGGGATTGTTTTACTTGTACCAGATACCATCTCCTCAGGATAATGGCGAGCACAATCAGGACATCTCCATCTTTCATCGGAATCAAAAGAACACTTAAGCGTGATATCAAGATTCTTTCTCTGTCTTATGGCATTATTCTCTATTGTCTCAATTGATTCACAATGCGCATCCAAATAAGCTCTTGAATCTTTTGCAAAAGCTTGATGCTTGTTGATAACATTCACCTTTTCATGAGGATCCAATGCAATATCATAAACCGCTTCCTCCCCAGTTGAGAAGAATCGCACATATTTAAGGTTCCCTTTCTTAACCATCTGAGCATAAGGAATTTCTCCTGTCTTTTTGTTAACAGCTCCACCAAGCTCAGAAATCACCATTCGCTCAAGGTCATCACACTCGCCCTTTAGTTCTTTTATGAGGCTTACACTATCTGAATCATCAGCAATAGGTGCACCAGCAATGTTGCAAATAGTAGAGCCAAGATCCAAAAGAGATGTTGCTCCCTTTATTCGCTTTCCTTTTTCTATTCCATCTCCTATGAATATCATTGGAGTATGGGAAGACTCTTCATAGAAGGTTTCCTTTCCATATAGTCCCCTATTTCCAATATGATCCCCATGGTCGGATGCATATATAAACACGCCTTCGTGTCCTGTTCTCTTGAGGTAATCCTGGAATGCATCATAGACCATTCCTACCTCTTGATCCATGAATTCTACCATTGCATAGTATGAGGCCCTGACAGCCTTTACTACCTCTGGACTCTTATCTACAAAGAGATTGCTGTAATATTCAGAGATTGGGAAATCAATTGTTTCTTCACTTGCTTCTACTTTATCAAGGTAGTAATCATATAGCTCTTTGGGAGCTACATATGGATGATGAGGTGCATATGTTCCGACACACAAGAACTGTGGCTTATCATATGAATCCTTCAGGTAATCAATTGCATTCTGTACTACATACCTATCAAATTCCAATGTAGGCGAGTTTCCTCCTCCTATAATTGAGACAGCATGTGCTCCTCCTGTTGGAGTGTCTAAGTGAACGCCTCTTTCCTTTCTGAACGCTTCCGTTGGTCTATTTAGATAGATGGGAGTAATATCCCCTGCTATACGCTTAGAAAAGCCATGACGCTGGTCAGGGCCTGTGAAATGCATTCTTCCGCAAAGGACCGTCTCATATCCAATGCTATTTAGCGAATGAGCAAATGTTGCACGAGAAGAGTCAAGGATACCGAAGTTATCCATAACTCCTGTCCTTGATGCCAATTGCCCTGACATCAAGCTCATGCGTGCAGGAACGCATAGTGGATATGGTGTATAGTTGTTATCAAAACAAACACCGTCTTTGGCAATTCTATCCAGGTTCGGTGTTCTAATGATGCTATTTCCTGCATAACCTTGGCAGGAATATGAATGTTGATCAGAAAAGAAAAGGCAAATATCCATCTACACACGTCCTTTTAGAATATTGATGTTTTACCAAATAATTTTGAAAGTGCTTCTATGTAATAGAAATCACCATAGATAATTGATGTGTTGATATATTTTCTTTTGATGTAATTTACAGTTCCATACTTTATGATTCCTTCATTATCAGGCGAGAAATCAGCATAGTTGTCTGTAAGGGATTGAAGTATATTCAGTCCCATCTCTTTAACTCTTTCGGCTCCAGTACACATCGAAAGTTCAATCAAACCAGATGCTGCAATTGCGGAAGCAGAACTATCTTTGACAAACTTATCTTCTTCTGGAGACTCAAAATCCCAATAAGGAATCAAATCTGATGGAAGATCCGAATAGAACTTATTTGCAATATTCATTGCAGCAACTAGATATTCTGGCTTTTTTGTTTCTCTATATGAGATAGCAAACCCATATAGAGCCCAAGCTTGTCCTCGCGACCATCTCGAACTTGGAGATACTCCCTGCCCTCTTCCTTCGCAAATCTTTTCACCAGTATTTGGATCGAATTCAACTACATGAGGAACTGTATAATCTGGACGAATGAACGATTTAATGACAGTATCTGCATGAGCACATGCAATAGCTTTGAATCTTGGGTCATTTGTTACGTTACTTGCCCAATACAAAAGAGATAGATTCATCATACAATCGATGATCGCTAAACCTGCTGAGTTAGCTCTATTTGATTCATTCCATGCTCTGATAAAGTTTCCATTTGGGTTGAATCGGGAAGCAAGAACAGATGCCGCTTTAATTCCTCTGATATAGGAATCCTGATCTCCAGTTAAGCGATAGTGCTCAACAGAAGTTGGCATCCACATGAATCCTACATCATGATGAAGAGTTAGAAACTTATGGAAAAGCTCATCTTGTTTGACCTCAATCTCTCTTGCAACAGACAAAGCTTCTTCATTTCCAGTCTCTCGATAGATTTCATGCAGAATGCCACCCCAGAATCCGCCAGTCCAAAATCGGGCTGGCTCATCGTTGTAACGAGTGTTTTCATCAAGACTTGTAACTTGAGGAAAAGAAGCTCCAAGCCTCGAGATATTATTAGTTGCTTTTTCAATTGCTTTTATATACGCACTATGCAAATCCATTAGAAAACACTCCTTTGATTTTTATTTTGTAATTGTGAAACTGTCACCAAGATCCTTGAAGCAATATGTTACATCATCAAGTTTTAGCTCATATTCATTTAAACTATTTTGCTTGACAGAGAACTTCTCAAGTCTCTTGTGATCATCGTTGAATGGAGCAAGAACAGTCAAGAATGAACAAGTACCTGTCTTCTTGGAATCAAATCTAAGTTGCAATGATGGTCTTGAGGTATCATTGTAGTTTGACAAGAATCCATTTTCCAATCTGATCGAATCATAGTCACTTGTGAAGATTAAAGTTGATGCAATTGGAGATTTTGCTACAACACAATTCTTTTCAATTGTTACTGAAGTATAATCCAAATGGAATGATCTTGTGACTTTGTTTTCATTGCAATCAGTCAGCAGGTCATATACAACCAAGAACTTATCTTCTAGAAGTGCAATATGTCTTGTATGAACAACAGGCTCATAGTTCTTGTGTCTTCCACTTACACCCTTGAAGAAATCGCCCTTTGTAATACCACCAAGAAGCTTTCCTTCTTTCATCTCTCCATATTGGAATGAACGAATGTATTCAAATTGGTTTCTATCATCAATTACAACAGTTGAGTGAGCAAGTGTTGATTTTGTGAAACGTCTCTCAGGACACTCTCTATAGCAATAGTGAGATGGATCTGAAACTATAACCTTGCCATATGCTGTGAAATCAATTGTGTTTGCATCAATATGAGCATGGCTATTGTAAACAGGTGTATTACAAATCATGTGAACACTCAAAGCATTCTTGTCCCAGCTTGTTCTAAGCATTGCTTGGTTTAGAAATGAGTTGTAGAAATCTGTATCACATGTAGGTTCTTTTCCTTCCATAGCAACGAGTGCTCTCAACACTTTCTCTGGCTGCCATACTCTGAAGATAAATTCTTTTACTACATCAAATAGATTCTTTCTATTCATGTATACAAAGAAGGCTTCCATCAGAGATGGATCATCGAAGATAGACATCTGATAAAGAGCGGTAATAACAGATCTTTCAGCTGAGTGAGAATCTCCTACAGGAACACTTGTTCCAGTTGGTCTGAGTGAATGCAATGAGTACTTGAATCCCTTTACATAGCGAGACATATATTCATCACTGAGTTTGAAATTGAACTCTCTAGCAAATACCAAAGGAAGACCAAACCACCACATACATCCATCATGATACATTGGGCATCCTTCAACTTGTCCGCCTTCATCTGTTAGCTGAGCTCTTGCTGCTCTCTCTAGTTGAGCAATTGCAAATGTCTTCCACTCTTCACTTTCCTTGAATACAGGGAAATACAACGCTGTTGTCAGCAGCCCTAGCATCTCCATTACAAAATGGTTATGGTCTGCATCAGGCCAAACCTGAGGCGAAACTAGACGAATAAGAGAAGCTTGCTTATAAACTGAATTAGCAAAGATCTGCAATACTTCATCTGTGAGGCTTTGGCTATCGGAAGCATATTCAACAATCAGTGGCCATGTCTTATATAGTCTGATTCCTAATTCCAATACACGAAGAGGGTTACATTCAGAAAAATATGATAGAGGCTGATTGAATGTAGAATCATCAATGATGACTGTTTCTGTCCAGTTCTTTAACTCATCAAATACTTTCTTGATATACATTTCGTCCTTTGTAATTGCATATTGATAGATGAGCCAAATCCAATGATTCATTCTATTCATTTGCCAAAGGTATTCCTTATCGTCATATCTCTTCTCAAGCCAATTTGGAGGATTTCCGATAAATGACTTATCGGCAGAACCAGGAAGACGAACCAAATCCTTATATGCAAACTCTGCGTTCTCTTTTATCTCATCTACCCAAGAAGGGAAATATTGCTTGATAGCATCGATAACGCCTTTCTTGTTTGCATTGATTTTTAACATATGTGCTCTTAGAGCATCTAATTCATCTTTAGTAAGTATGATATCTCTATTCATTTAGAATATACCCTTTTCACCCTTCATCTTCAAAAGCGCTTCCATGAAGAAATAATCACCATAGATAATAGGAACATTGATTCCAACATCAGCAGGCTTATTTACAGTACCCATCTGGATAATTCCCTCGCTCTTATCTGAGAAATCTGCATAACGATCGATCAAAGCATCCAAAAGTTTCTTTGCTCTTTCAAGATATTGCTGATCACCAGTTAGCTGATAGCATTCCATAAGACCAGATGCTGCAATTGAAGATGCTGAAGAATCGAATACATTATTGTCTGTCTCATCTGCCTTGAAGTCATAGTATGGAATTCCTTCTGGAGGTAAAGAATCAACAAACTTCTTGCCAATCTTAGTGGATGCTTCTAGATATGCTGGATCCTTTGTTTCTCTATAGGAAATAGCGAATCCATAGATAGCCCAAGCCTGTCCACGTGCCCATACTGAGTCATCTGCCTTACCCTGTCCACCATGGCATCTGAGCATTTCTCCTGTGTTTGGATCAAACTCTACAATGTGAGGAACAGTATAGTCAGGGCGAACATATGTTTTTAGAACAGTATCAGCATGAGCTTTTGCAATATGATAGAATCTTGGATCATTGAATTGCTTGCTAGCCCAATACAAGATAGAGAGGTTCATCATACAATCGATGATGACATAACCAACACGCTTATCACCATTCCATGCTCTGATGAACTTACCCTTCTCGTTAAAGCGGGAAGCGAGGATTGTAGCTGCCATATAGCCTCTTCTTAAAGAGAATTCATTCTTTGTTAATCTATATGATTCAACAGATGTAGGCATAAACAAGAAACCAACATCATGGTGCATTCTCATAAAGAATTCAGATAGGTTTGCATCTTGCTTCTGTTCAATTTCACTTAGAAGAGACAAGAATCTAATGTCTTTTGTTTCTCTATAAGCTAGTTGCAGGATTCCTCCCCAGAATCCACCTGTCCAGAACCATGGTGTCTCTGATGAATACTCACCAGTTTCAAGTGATGCTGTGTGAGGGAATGTACTCTTGATTCTCAAACTTGTTCTCTCAACCTTCTTAATTGCATTTTCGTATGCATCCAAATACTTCTTCTCAATCATAATTGAAAACCTCCCGATATTGTTTTTTAACCTCTTCAAATGAGAAAGAATCCAAACAAATGAAATCTCCCTTATCTTTCATGTGTGCAATAAGCTTTTTTAAGAGAGCATTGCATAACTCTAAATACTCATCCTTAAATGCCAAATTGTTCATCTCCAAAGGATCTGACTTGACATTATATAACTCTGGAAAAACTTCATCCTTGAAGATATCCATTGTTAGTTTATAGTCTCCAGAAACAACTGTACGAGCAAAGTTTCCAAGATAATCAGTACCATCAAATTGAATGAACACATCTTCATTCTCTACTCTATTATTTCCTTGTACGATATCAAGAAAACTCTTTCCTTCAACTGTTAGTGGAACATCTATATCCAAAGCCTCCAGAATAGTAGGGAGAACATCTACATGAGACAGGAGTGCATCGCTCTTTCTTCCCTCTTTCTGATAAGGCATCTTCATTCCAAATACTGTACGAGATGACTCTTCATACATACACATCTTCTGGAACATGGAATGAGAGCCTAGCATTTCGCCATGATCGGTTGTGAAGATAATCAATGAGTTATCATAAAGATCATTCTCTTTTAGATAATCAATGATTTGCTTTACTTGATCATCAAGGAGTGTACAAAGACCTGCGTATACTCGCCATGTCTCTTCCCACTCCTTTTTCTCATATCCGTTTCCAATTGCACCAGTTATTTGATAAAGCTGCAATGGAGATTGCTTTTCAGACCATATGCCAACATTCTCACTGATAGGCACAGATTCATACATATCATAGTACTTTTCTGGAATACATAGTGGAGGATGTGGAGCTAGATACATAGCGCTGATAAACAATGGTTTATCCTTGTCTCTCTCCTTTAGGCCTTCCATTAAGCATTTTGTGAAATATTGATCGAAGTATGCACCATCAGGCCCCGTGTATATTCCAGTTTTTGCATTCGAATAACTTGTCGCAATAGTTTTTCCATTACCAATAAGCTTCGGACAAATCGTTCGATAACGCTCTCCGCCTGGGCGCTTAAATCCATTGTCTTTTAAAAACTTTCCATAAGTCTTTTCTGTAGAAAGAAATCTAGTACCACCATCTCTATCTTGAGGCATTACACCTTCCTTATATAGATGTTGTTTACCAGAATGGAAACAATCATAACCTGCATTTTCCATTATCTGGTATATATCAAGAATATCTTCCTTTACATAACCATACTTAACATCAGGACCTGTCCAAGGATTGATCAAGGAATTGTTTGTCACAGGATATGTTCCTGTAAAAAGAGCGCCTCGAGCTGGTACGCATAAGGGAGATGCTGTGTACATTCTTTCTAGCTCTGTGGAAGAATCCAACAGAGCATCGATATTTGGAGTATATCCCTTATGCAGAAAATCGTATCGAAGTTGGTCTGCAACAATAAATACAACATTTGGCTTCATACTAGAGTGACCTCAACTCTTCGAAAGTTGCTTCATCAGAGAGAGATGAACCTAGACGAGCACACTTCTCTTGTAGCTCATCAATGTCATAACTCTTTTCTGTGATATCAATCATCAATGTAGATAGTGGGACATTCATTCCTCCATCTACGCCCATTCCATTATTTGGAACAAAATAAACATCAAGAGTATATCCAATATTGTCATCGCTAAAATATTCAGATAAGAGTTCTGTCTGCCTATAGGCCTTTACCTCTTGAGCTCTATCGAATACCCACAGATACTTGATGTCGCCCTTTGTTAGTATTGCAGCTTTGTTTCCAACAAGCTCTACATTAACTCCTGGCTCAAGGTTCCATCTCTGGATGTGAGGACTTGGGAGTCTTCTATGTCCATCTTCAACAACATCATGAACAATCATCTTTCCATTGTCTGAGAACAGAACACTACGAGAGTGGGCACAGAATGTATATCCATAATGATAAGCAGAGACATATAGTCCATCATCATACTTCTTCACTTCTGTTATAGGAGCATCTGGGCGATATGTACCAAATCGATTTGAGTACTTTTCCCAGCTACAAATTGGTTCTCCATGACAAAGTACTGAGTTATGAGAAGTCATGTTGTAGCAATATCCACGCTGGATGGAATTCATTCTATATTGGCTATATAAAAATCCTGAGTATGGCTCAGAAACAAACCACTGTCCACGAAGCTTTACATCCATTGAAAGCATATCCATATGGTTGTGACCACAATTACCACTGTTGACCTTTGCAAGCATATAGAAAGCATTAGACTTATTATCAACACCAGAACGACCAATAACAAATCCTGTATCATTGTTTACATAATACTTATCAAGATGCTCTGGATATGGGCCAATACCCTTTCTGTATTCATAGAGTTCCTTACATGCAATGTTATTAGTAAGAATTGAACCAAGCTGAAGGATTGGATCGATATATGGACCTCTATTGTCACCAACACTTGGTAAAAAATCTCCATTTGTTACAAGAGTAGCAAATAATGTGAATGTATTATCTACAGCTTGGAAACCTTCATCATCCAATAGCTTTTCATTATTTAGTTTTGCAACATATACAACTCTATAGAGCATTTCTGAAACAGCAGCACCATACCAATATGCAAGAGATTGCTCATTGTAACCACCATTTATGGAGAAATCCTCCTTAATGTGTCTCAATGAAACTCTAGCACCTCGCTCTTTCATGCATCTGATTTCTGGGAATTCAGGATACAGGATAGCAAAGCAATATGGAGCTATTCCTCGCTCAAAAAAGTGATGGTTATATGGTCTATACTTGTCGTTATCATATCTTCTTAATTGAAGCATAACAAAGTACAGATGCTTTATAATCTCAAATACTGTCTTATATCCAAGTTCATATGTAGATTGAAAATAGAGCATTCCTGTATATACAAAACCAAGCCATCCAAGGTTCATGACATCTCTGTCTTCTGTTAGTTGAACATGTCCACAATCAATAGAAGGATCTTCGACAATCAATGGATATTTCTCGATAAAGAAATCAAACATCTGCTGGAATTTATCAAGAACCTTCTGATCCTGTGTCTCATGATATAAAAATGCTAAATATTCTAAAAACTGAGCTCTAGAGAATACTGACATAGTACCTCTATGACGCTTGCCAGTATCTGTATAGATATTAAAATGAATCTCATTCTCCAAATTTGGACCAAGATCTACCTCTCCTCTATGTCCACTAGGGAGAACATATATGTTATTCATGAGCTTTCGTCCTGCATATAGTGCGAAATCCCTGATTGGAGCAGATAAACCCTGAGATGCCTGGAATGAGAATGGAATCTCATCTTCACTAACCGGTCTTATTGGAAGTCCTCTATAATCAAAGAAATGCTTAACGTTTTGTCTAGTTCTAAAATAATTGACGATGCTTTTCTTAGCCTCTTCAAATTGGCCAGCTTTATAAAGCGCTCCTGCCTCTTCAAGACCTGCTACAGTATAATCCAAAGCTGAAAACAGGAACTCGTCGTCTACCAATCTCTCATCAGATAAAATTTCCATTACGTCCTCCTTTTATTAAAACAAATCCAAAGATTTGATCTTATCTTCTTCTATATTATGACTAACCTGTTCTAGAACTGATTTTTCCTTTTCTAAATCAAATTCGCCATCAAGCTCAACAAACAATGTATTTAGATAAACATGAGAAGTTACATCTACGTTTGTTTCATTCTCATCAAATGTAAAATGAACATAGATTGTATAACCAATCTTTTCATCTGGGAAAATTGGAGACAATACATCTGTCTGTTTGAAAACCTCGATGTTCTTTACATTGTTCCAAAGAACAGCAACACAAATGCCATTTTTGGAAAGAATCAATGTAGTATCATCAACCTTCTCAACCTCTACTCCAGGCTCAAGGTTCCAAATCTGTCTATGGTATCCCTCCATTCTGTTTGCTCTTCCAACATGATCCTGGATAAAGATCTTCTTCTTGTTAGAGAACAATACAGTTCTTGTGTGAGCACAGAATGTATATCCATAGTGATGAGCTTGGACATAGCTTCCATCTTCATTTTCGTCTACTTCATCAATGATTGTGTCCGGCTTATAAACACCCCATCTGTAGTGATAGCACTCATCTGGCTGTATTGGTCTTGAGAAGCACATAACACTGTTATGGGATTGCATGTTGTAGTGATATCCTCTTTGAGGAGAGAACATCTTGTGTTTGTTATACAATACACCTGCATATGGCTCATCAATGAACCATTCTCCATTGAAGCATAGATTGAGTGAAAGCATATCCATATGATTGTGGCCACTTGTACCCGAGTCCCGCTTAGCTGACATAATGTATCCAGTAGGATTCTCGCGTCTATTTCTAGCAATTACAAAACCAACATCATTGTTTGAATAGAAGTTAGGAATCTCTGCTTCAGTATATCGCTCTTCCATGATTGCTTTGCAATTCTTGTTGCCAGTCATAATGCAGCCAAGTCTTGCAATCTCAGGGATTCTAACACCCGAGTTATCACCAATTGTGATTGTGAAATCCTTTGAGAATACTAGATATGAGAAGATATCAAATGTCTTATCCAAGCACTGGAATCCCTCATCGTCAAGTAAATCATAATTATTGATTCTAGATAGTATAACGACTCTTGAAGTCATCTCAGCAAGCGCTGCCCCATACCAATATCCAATAGAGTGTTCGTTGTATCCACCATCTGAGGAGAAATCCTCCTTGATATGCTTTAAGCAAATATCTCCACAGCGCTCCTTAAAGCCATCAAATGGCTTGAATTCAGGAAGCATCATTCCTAAAAAGAATGGTGCAATTCCTCTTTCAAAGTAATGGTGATTATATTTTCTATATTTGTCTTCTTCGAATCTACAGAATTGCATTCCAGCAAACAAGAGATGTTTAATCAGTCCAAAAGCATGATTTGTATCTGTTTGATATAGCATCTCTGAATATAGCATTCCTATATATACAATACATAGCCATCCAAGATTCATTACATCTCTGTCTTCTGTAAATTGAAGTCGTCCTGCATCAGGAGATGTATTTACAACATATAATGGATATGTGTTCCAGAAGAAATCAAGAACACGTTCAAATTGTCTTACAACCTTCTCATCCCCTGTCTCATGATATAAGAACATCAAGTATTCAAAGAACTGGCCTCTGGAGAAAATAGAGAATGCTCCCCTATTTCCCTTTGATTGATCTGACAAAAAGTTATAGTGAAGAGGTGTTGAGAAATTTTCTCCTAGATCAAACTCGCCTCTGTTTCCTGGCATAACATAGATATTATCCATCAACTTTCTTCCAGCGCTTAAACAGAACTGCTTAATATCTGACTTAATGCCAAGAGATGCTTGGAAGAAGAATGGAAATACATCATCTGGTAATTTCTTTAGTGGTTGATAGCGATAATCAAAAAGATAATTAACGCTAGTCCTATTATAATAATATGAAACCAAAGCTTTCTTGGCGCTTTCAATGTCGCCATTTTCATAGCTTTTCTTGACATCTTCAAGACCAGGATGATCAAGATGCAATGCTTCAAAAACATCTACATCTGTAAACAATGTTTCATCAATAGGTACTTCTTTATACATTTTTATCCTCATATTTTCTAATGAGGATTTACACACATAGGAATGATAAAATGACATTCTGTATCTAACAATATGCATTAATTTTACAAAAATGACACTTTTTTGGAAAAACTACTTTTTTTCTAAATTTTACTAACATTTCCCAAGTTTTTGTTTATTGTGCTGCCGATATTTCCATAGTTTCATAGTTTCATAGAGGTTTTACACACAAAAACAAGGAGAACCCAATGAAGAAATTTTTAGTTTTATTATTGATTGCTTCTGTAGCAATGACAGCAGTCTTTGCTAACGGTGAAAAAGAAGCAAAAGCAACAGTAAAGGATGATGGTCCTGTAAAGTTGACTCTATTGATTGAGCAACAGTCAGTACAGGTAGATCAGAATGCACCAATTGTTAAATTACTTAATGAGAAATATAACATCATCATTGATGCATGGGAGCTCGATCCTCAGAAATACAAGGAACAGCTCAATGTTAAGTTCGCTGGTGGAGAGATGCCAGACGCATTCATCATCGATCCAATTGGAATTCTACCAACATACGTAGAAGGCGGAATTGCAGCAGAGCTTCCAGTTGAGACTATCAGAGAGAAAGCTCCTGCATATGCAGCAGCTATCGACGAGATCAACCCAAGAATCTGGACTGCAGTAAGCTACAATGGCAAGAACTATGGCTTTGCTCAGCCAATGGCCAACTACCCAATGGCAGTATATTGGAGAAAGGATTGGCTCGACAGACTTGGCCTAGAGGTTCCTACAACTCTCGATGAGTGGGAAACAGTTCTGACAGCATTCGTTGAGCAGGATCCAGATGGAAACGGTCTAAATGATACAGCTGGTATGGCTGAAAGAGCTTTCGGAGCAGTATTTGGCGCATATGGCGTTAGATGTGTTGCTGGAAGTGCTCCAGGATTCTTAACAGAAGAGATGCAGCTAGATGAAGAAGGCTTGCCATTCTTCCCATATATCGATCCAAGAGCAAAGGAAGCTTTGGAGCTTCTACACCGCTGGTATGAGAAGGGAATCATTGACAAGGAATTCGTAACAGGCGAAAACCATGGCGGTTATGTATGGCTATCACACTCATTCATGAATGGAAAGATTGGTGTTACATGTGCTCAGCCATCACACTACTTCATCACAAGCCAGGATCAGACAAATCCAAAGAACCTTGGTCGCTGTATGAAGGAAATGCTAGCATTGAATCCAGAAGCTGAGGTTGTAGTCGGACCAGCTCCAATCGGACCTTATGGAGACTCTGGAACAGAAGCTTGGGCTAACATTGGTAGACCAATCGTTATCACAACAGAAGGTGCAAAGGACCCAAGAAAGGTTGACGCAATTCTTGGTATGCTAAACGATTTCTATGCAGATCCAGACTTTGCAATGATGCTTACATATGGTATTGAGGGCGAAGATTGGGAAAAGACAGATTTTGGACCAGTCAGACTAAAGGATGGTAAGGAAATCAGAAGAAAGGGAATCATCCAGTTCGGTTTCGGAAACACAGTTCCATTCTCACGTGCAAACAGAAAGGCACAGACAGAGTTTGCTGAATCAGTAGCTCCAAAGGGATATCCAAGACTCAACCTTCCAAGCTGCCCAGAGTACAGTAACTGCATTGCAACTCTCGACACACTCACAGAGCAGGCATATTTCGATATCATCACAGGCGCTAAGTCAGTATCATACTTCGACACATATGTTCAGCAATTCAAGGCTCTTGGTGGCGAGGTCGCTGAAAAAGAAATGAGAAAAATCTATAAGTAATAAGGATTTGGAATAAGCATGAAAAAAAGCAAGACTAATACAATTGCAGAGCCATTGAAGAAGAAGAGGAACTTCTTTCAGAACATGGTTGCATACAAGAGCTTTTACCTAATGCTTATTCCAGGACTTCTATTCTTCCTAATATTCCATTATGGACCAATGTACGGATTGGCAATCGCCTTTCAGGACTTCTATCCCCTGAAAGGCATTAGGGGAAGCAAGTTCGTGGGATTAAAGCATTTCAAGGCATTGTTTTCAAATCCTTTCTTCCTGTCGGTATTGAAGAACACTCTGGTAATATCGTTCTACAAGCTGCTGTTCTGTTTCCCTGCACCAATCTTCCTGTGCTTGGTGCTCAACGAGGTGAAGAACCCACTCTTTAAGAAGATATCGCAGTCGATCTCATACCTGCCACACTTCCTTTCATGGATCGTTGTCTCAGGTATATTCATCGAGTTCCTGTCTCCTTCGAGAGGACCTATAAACTTCATCCTCCAGAAGATGGGAGTGAGCCCGATATTCTTCATCGCTGACCCAAAGTGGTTCAGGACAGTGCTGGTTGTATCTGACCTGTGGAAGACGATCGGATGGGGATCCATCGTATACCTCGCTGCAGTCACGAACATCGACCCATGCCTCTATGAGGCTGCTGAGATGGATGGTGCGGGAAGGATCAAGCGTATCATACACGTAACCTTCCCTGCCCTAGTTCCTATCTTCACCGTAATGTTCATCATGCAGTCGGGAAAGATACTGAACGATGCGTTCGAGCAGGTCTACAACTTCCTCACCCCTTCGACATACGGAGTCGGGGACGTAATCTCGACATTCGTTTACCGCATGGGTATCCAGAACATGCAGTACAGCTTCACGACTGCCGTTGACCTCTTCAAGAACGTCATCTCATTCGCGCTTGTTGTCCTGACTAACAAGATTTCCAAAAAGACAAGTGAATACTCACTATGGTAGGAGACGAGAAAACATGAGTAAGAACAAAGTTAAAAAAACAAGGGAGGATATCGTTGTCGATATCATCTGCTATCTATTCTTGACATTGCTTTCGATTTCAATCGTTCTCCCATTCTGCCAGGTAGTCACTATATCGATGAGCCCATCACAGGTCGTAAACAAGACAGGCTTCCACCTGTTCCCAAAGCAGTTCGACTTCACTGGCTACAAGGAGATCATCGCAGACCCAAACTTCCTGCACAGCTACATGGTCACCATAATGAGAACGATTGTCGGTGTTTTCTGCAGCATCATCATAACCATGATGACAGCATACCCACTTTCGAAGCCCAACCTTCCATACAGAAGGGGGATAATGCTGTTCATCGTATTCACGATGTACTTCTCTGGCGGAATGATCCCCAAGTATCTATTGCTGAAGAGCTTGCACCTGCACAACACGTTCTGGGTATACATCCTCCCGACACTGATCATCGGATTCTGTCTGATCATCACGCGTAACTTCTTCATGGGAATTCCTCAAGCATTGGAAGAAAGTGCGAAGATCGATGGAGCTACGGACATGAGGATCCTGTGGACAATCTACTTCCCTCTCTCTGTTCCAATCGTTGCAACAATCGGACTGTGGTATGGAGTTCACCACTGGAACGCTTGGACTGACAACATGCTCTATGTATCGAAGAAGAGCCTGTATGTACTGCAGTACGTACTGCACCAGCTCCTGACAAGCGGAAGAACCGCCGAGCTCGATGCATTCTCCGACGTGGTTGTTCACACCGAGACAATGAAGATGGCTGCTTTGGTATTGTCATTGATCCCAATCGTCATCGCATATCCTTTCCTTCAGAAGTATTTCGTTAAGGGTATGATTGTTGGTTCTGTAAAGGGTTGATCCCTTTTATATAAATAACACTTGACTTGTCTATAATTACCTTAGCGCTCCCCTTAACCGTTCATTGCGTTACTTGCTTTTATAGACAAGTCTTTTTTTGAGGATTTTATGGAAAACTTTATTAATGATTTTGAATGTGAATTAACAAAGATCATGGATATTTGGTCTGAACAATTCTTAGATACCCAATATGGAGGTTTCTTAACTTGTAGAGATAGGGATTTCTCATTAACTGGTGACAAGAAAGGTGCATGGGGACAAGCAAGACTAATCTATACATATGCAATGATGGCAGAGCATGATCCAGAAAACAAATCAAAGTGGCTAAATCTATCTAGAGCTGCACTTGATTTCGTTGTTAATCATATGATGAGAGATGATATTAGAATTAACTATCTTGTTTCAAGAGAAGGAAATGTCGAAGAAGGACCTATATCAATATTCTCTGAAGCATTCACACTCATTGGATTAAGTAAATATATCTCAGTCTCTAAAGATTATAGTTACCTCGATCTTCTAAAGAAATTATTCAACTTCTACAAAGAAGCTGTTTTCGATGTCGATTTCAAGGATATTGCTCCAAGCAAATACAAAAAAGGTGTAATTTATCACGCTGTATTCATGATAGCAGTTAATGTTGGAAATGAAGTCTATAGCGTTCTAGGAGATGAAGTACTTCCCTTCTTGAGTGCTTGTGTTGATAAAGTCCTATTTACATTCTTTGATGAGAAAACGAATTGTGTTCTTGAAAGCAAAATGCTTGATGGAAGTATTGTAGAAAATTCAGATGACACTCTTTGCATTAATATTGGCCATGTCTTTGAATCTATGTGGTTTGTTCTTGATGCAATAAAGATATTGAACAAAAAGGAATACACTGATCGTATTCTATCAATTGCAAATAGTGCATATGAGAGCGGAAACATTGATGGTCTGATTATGTTCTCTATAGATCCATATAAGAGACATAAGAGCCATGAAACATGGAAATATGAATTATCTTTCAAAGAAGATGATAAGATCTCGTGGTCATATGCAGAGGCGATGGTTTTCTTCATTTATGCTTATTCACTAACAAATGATGAAAAGTGGTATGACCGTTTCTTAATGCATAAGAACTATGTAGATGATCACTTTATTGATAAGGAATATGGGGACTGGTATCATGCTCTGGATGTAAATGGAAATGTCACAAGTGGAATGAAAGGTTCCACAGTCAAAGATGCATACCATATTCCTCGTGCATATATAAAAATCATATCAATTCTTAGAGAGCTTAAATAAAACTCACCTTTTTTTTGGATACCGTAAATGTTATAATACTAACCTACAAAGGGAGCATTTTTAAAAAATGAGAAAACGTACAACACTAATCACAGTACTTCTATTTAGCTTGATTGGAGCTGTCGTTTTTTCATTTGTAAGCAATGTCATCTACTTTCAACTAATCAAAAAAACAAGTGACCAAGAGATTATATCTAACAGCGAAGATACTACAAATCTTGCTTTTGATAATATCGATAGATCCTTTCTTTCTATTGCAAACGTTAGCTCAATCTGTTTATCGAATTGCAACAAATATAAAAAAAGTGCATACGAATATAATACAAAAGCAATTACAGATAACATAAAAGAATTGGAGATTCTATTGCTTTCGCATCCTACAATTGATGCAGTTGATATGTATTTCCCTCAAGAAAAGATTGCAATCACAAATTCTGAGAAGATACATTTTGATGTTTCTGATTCATCTTTATATTCTTTTCTTCCATGGCTCAAAGTATATGAGGAACAAAATAATCCTTCCTTGATACTAAGGCGAGGTTTTAATGCCTACCCTATTGATAGCAAGTCAATCACCTATATTACAAAGACCCCTGTTTTTTCTAACAATCCAGATGCCATTCTTGCAATTCATATCACCCCATCATTCTTTTCTGAATATATTAAAGAAGATGAAGAACAACACTTTATGTTGTTTGATAAAGATGTAAATTACATCTATGAAACAGATAGCGGAACTAAATACAATCAAGATGTTGCAAAGATCTTGAAAGAAACAACCTTGAAAGGTTTTGAAATTGAATCAAAGATTGTGAAAATCAAGAATCAAAGCTATTTGCTAACAATGAAACAATCCAGCGCATTTAGTCTAAGATATGTTTATTTAAGACCTCTTTCCACTATCATAAATCCATTTCCATTCTCAATACCTTTAGTAATAACTGCGTTAATACTGATTCTATTGAATCTATTTACAACCTACTTGGTTGTTATCAAGAATGATAAGGTATACAAGAAGAAACTTGAAACTCTTCCTATTTCCGTGGGAAACAATTGCAAATCATTTGATAAATCAATTGAAGCAATACATACAAAGTTCAATATCATCAACAACTCATATAACAAAGTTCAGCCAATTGTTATCCAGAATAGAATCAGATTGCTACTTCTTGGCAGATATCTTGATATAACAGAAGAAGATTTTAAGAAACTCTTCAATAAATCGCATGTCGGAGTAGCTATTATCAGATTCAAGAAGGATACTCCTCAAAATGATATCCTCAATGAATTTGTTAATAGATATAATAACGATTCAATCAGCTGTTATAGAACTTCTCTTGAAAACAAAAGTGTCTTTGTTTTCAACAGCAATGAAGAGTTGATCGAACAACAGATTTATTCATTTGAAAACTCAATCAAGGAATTTGATTTTGGCCTATATCTAAGTACTGTTAAAAAACTTGATAAAGAGGTCTTTACAACTCTTTATGAAGAAGCATTAAGTTCTTATGACTATCGCTATCTATTGCCTGATCAGAAGATCATTCGATATGAGAGCTTGAATATAGATAGTCGTCTAACAGAGGGAAATCATAATAATCTGATAATTGAAATCGAAAATGCAATTCTCAATAAGAACATTGCCTTGGCGCAAAAGGTTTTCGAGTTATACATCACTTCCTTAATTGATGACAGCTATACACTTGAATATACTCAATCAACGATTCTAGAGCTTGTTTCATTGATTAACAGAACAATTATAAAAATGGGATATGACTCTTTTGGTATCTTTGGTTATGACCTTCGAGATTACTTCAAGAATATCAAATCCTTAATGGAATATAGAGCTTGGATGGAAGTTTGTTTGGAGAACCTTGATGAATATATAAGTGAATCTTCATCGACAGACCAATCACTAAAAGAAAAAATCAATCAAGTCATCCAGGAAAGTGCAGAAAAAGATCTCTCATTGGATTATATTGCTGATAAACTATCTATTCGCTCTGATGAACTATCAAAACAATTCAAGAATATATATGGAATTAATTTCTCTGATTATGTACGAACATTGAAGATCAACAAAGCAAAACAATTGTTGAAAGATGGATACAAAGTCAACGAAGTTGCTTCTATTCTTGGATATAGCTCTTCGCAATATTTTATCAAGATATTCAAGATGGAGACTGGTAGTACTCCTTTTACATATTCTAAAAACCATTAACAATTCAGCACACTGTTTACATTTGTGCTGTAACTATAGGATTTGAACTATGAATGTTATTTTTATCATGTCCGATGAACATAGCGGAAGCGCTATTCACGCATCCGGAGACAAGTATGCTGTTACTCCTAATCTCGATAGACTTATTGAGAATGGTACAAACTTTACCAATGCATACACAACTTGCCCAGTATGTGCTCCAGCAAGAGCAAGCTGGTTTACAGGCATGTATGTATCGAAACTTGGTACATGGGATAACTCTACTCCATATGATGGAAAGATAGAGGGAATTGCTGAATATATGCAAAAATACAATATTCCAGTTCATCATATTGGAAAGACTCATTTCCATGTTGATGGTGAATATCATTTTGCATCTTCTTCAAATCTAGGCTTATTGTCCATTCCAGATCTTGGCTGCTATTACAGGGATCAAAACGTAGCAAGAATTGGGGCTGAAAAGCGCTATCAAGAAATAGGTATTAGCAATGGAGAGAAACGATTTGATGATAAGGTTCTAGACAGCACACTATCCTGGTTAGATGAACATAAAGATGATAACAAGCCTTGGGTGTTGAATGTTGGCTTTATTGAACCTCATTTCCCTTTTAACATACAACAAGATAATTGGAACTACTTTGAGAATCTATTCAAGGATGTGCCTCTCGAGAAAGAGATGGTTCCTCCATTTACATCCCTAAATTCATCTCTAGAAGAATTAAGGAAATACTTCAAATGTGATTTAGCAACTGAAGAAGTTACAAAGAAGATTAGAATCGGATATTATGCTTCCATAAAAGAACTTGATGATAAAATTGGTGTTATTATCGATAAACTTGAAGAGCTAGGAAAGCTTGATGATACTGCTATCATTTATACAAGTGATCACGGCGAGCAGCTTGGCTACCATGGGCTATGGTGGAAATGCACGATGTTCGAACAATCTGCAAGAATTCCAATGATATTCAGCATTCCTAACACTAAGCCTGGTGTTGTTGATAGTCCTGTATCTTTAACAGATGTCTTCCCTACTCTTGCTGATATGATGAATGTTCCTAGACCTGAGAACATAGACGGAGAATCATTCTATCAAATGATCACAAAAGAGAATTCTGATCACAGAGACTTTGCATTCAGTGAATTCAATGCCCATGGTCTCAGAGGTGGAATTTACATGATCAGATGGAATAGATATAAATATGTGTTCTATACAGAAGATGAACCTCAGCTTTTTGATATGGTCAAAGATCCTATGGAAAACCATAACCTATATGGACTTAGAGAAGAGGATCCTGAAATCATGAATGCTATCGATGAGTGTCATAAGAGATTGTTATTATCTTGTGATCCTTATGAGGTTACAAAAACATCTCTTGAGTTCCAAAGTAAAATGAAGAAAAAGCTAGAGTTGCCAGAAGAGTATTCTATTGGACGAGGAGGAAGCTTCGTTCCACATCCAGACTATCCAGGAATCAAAAGATAAATCCTATGGTACATATCGTCTTTTAGATTTATATGTACCTAAACATCTTTCTCCTTGATGATTTTTCATTAAGATGGGTCTAGTATAGGAATAATAATCAAAGGGTAGAAAAAATGATTGAAATCGGCTATAAACCAGCAGATAACCTTTCTGATGCTGTAGATAATCTATATAACATCATTACATTACTTAGAAGTCCTGAGGGTTGTCCTTGGGACAGAATACAAACAAATCAGAATGCTACTGAATCCCTAATAGATGAAAGCTATGAGTATCTGGATGGTGTGATCAAGAAAGATATCGATTCTCAAAGAGAAGAGATTGGGGATGTAATGATCAATGTCTTCATGAATCTATATATCCATGAGGAAAACAAGGATTTTACACCACAGGAGGCTATCAACGAAGTATGCGAGAAGCTTATCAGAAGACATCCTCATGTATTTTCCAATGGAGCTAAAGCTGAAAGCAGCGAAGAAGTATTAACACTATGGAATAGTGTTAAGGAAAATGTCGAAGGCAAAAAACTTACAAGTGATAACATCTTCAATCATATCCCTTCTTCTCTTCCTCCAATGGAAACATCTTATGAAATTCAGAAGAAACTAAAGAAAGTTGGCTTTGATTGGCAAGATGTGTCTGGAGTATATGAAAAGATTCAAGAAGAACTTGAAGAAGTAAGAGAAGCTGTAGATAGTGGCAACAAGAATGATATTGAGCTAGAGCTTGGTGATTTACTATTTAGCGTTGTAAATCTTGCACGCTTTTTGCATGTAAGACCTAATGTTGCTCTTCATAGAACAAACAATAAAGTCAAAGATAGATTTACAAAGCTATTTGTTGAAGCAGAAAAAAGAGGAATCCCATTGGATAAAGATCATGCAGATGAGATGAATAATATATGGAACGAGATCAAACTCAAGGAAGAAGATAATCAATATTAATGCCTGATACGATTTCTCTGTTCTCGATTGCTTCTGAAAAGTCTTTTTTAGCTATCTTCCAATATAGAGCAGTCTTTTCATTATTGTGGATATCGAAATAGAAGTCGCCTATCAAAAGAGCATAACGAGTATCGCCATCAAATGTGCGTTCAAAGAAATCTGTCATCCTTTCTATCTCGAATTCCTCATCAACTGTTGGAAGCATCAATCTTATTGAAGAAAGGAATTCTTCATTTGTTCCAGATTGCATTTGATAGGTTTCCAATGTTGTTAGAATTCTATCTATATTAGCTCCACCATTAACAAGACAGAAAACATACTCTGAATGACTTAGTTTTAAATACAGCTGGCTTATGAACTTATTTGATTCAGAGTACATCTTGTTATCATTAAAGACTTTATAGAGCTGGATGGAATCATCTTTTGTTAGAGAGTTATCTTCTTTTAGTTCCAATCCTGCATTTAATGCATCTTCCTTGTTTCCATAATGGAGAATTATTCTTAGCATTGAATCTCTTTCATCACTCTCAGAACTAAATAAAAGAGTGTATAGAAGAGCAGCCTTTACGCTATCTTCATTAAGCCCTAGCTTATTGGCAGAACGAGCTAGATAATACAAAGGTTCATCTTTGATTTTCTTCTCAATTTGGGATAAGGAAATATCATAGACTTCTTGATAATTACCTTCTGTATATAACTTTGATAAATCAACTTTTGAACAAGAAAATAAAAGAGGTAGTAACAAAAGATATATTGCTAATCTCTTCATTACTACCTCCTAAAATTATAAGAACAGGTTTCTGATAAGCCGAGTTCTGTTTATGTAATCATCTATCTAGGGCATCGGTTACCCGATGTCTCAAGCAGCCTACCCGTGATTATAGTCGGACAAACCAATCACATACTTGGCCTTGCTCCTGGTGAGGTTTACCATGCCTTCCCTGTCGCCAGGAAAGCGGTAGTCTCTTACACTACCATTTCACCCTTACCTTTCGGCGGTATACTTTCTGTTGCACTATCTGTAGTATTACTACTCCTGGCCGTTAGCCAGCACCATGTCCTACGGAGCCCGGACTTTCCTCTATTTTTCAAGCGATTACTTCAGAAGCCTGTCAAAATCCTTTAGTTAAGATCAAAACCTTCGTCAAGTTCCATTGACTCATCAAATGAATCAACATCCTGCTTGGATTCCTTGCTACTAGAACCCTTGCTAGAGCTATCCTTTGTAGGTTCGAGCTGTTCGAAGATAAAGTTCTTCTCTGTCTCTGCATCAAGCTTTTCATAGTAGATGATTCTTGAGCAATATGGACAATAGTCAAGCTCGTTGTGCTCTTGCTTTAGTCTTAGATCAATAACAAACTGCATTGGAAGAACCATGTTACATCCCTGACAAACCTGTCCCCAAACTGGAACGATTCCGAGTCCATCCTTCTGCTTAGCAATGTTAGTGAACTTGTTGTAAAGTTCATCTGTCAAAGCATTACCCTTAATCTCAAGACACTTGTTGTTTAGAGCCTCGATTTCCTGATAGATACCTTCAAGCACTCCTTCAACTTTTGCTCTTTCTTCGTCTACTTTAACCTTTTGAGCATCGCACTCTTTTTCCTGAACATCAAGCTCTTCGTTCAAGTGCTCAAGTTCAGCTTTCTTCTGCTTTCTGCTCTTGAGGAGAGTTTGCTCCTGAAGTTTTGCTTCTTCCAACTGCTTTGAAAGAGCTTCGAACTCTCTTTGAGTTGCGATGAACTCCATTTGCTTTTCATAACCAGTACGAGCTGCAAATGCATCATCGTATCTGATAGATAGACTCTTGTACTCCTCATTAACAGAGTTGTATTTCTCGGTAAGCTTAAGATACTTTGTATTATCTTCTGCTAAAAGAGCCTCTTCTGCTCTAAGATTTGCAGGAAGCGCTTCAACCTCTCTTTCTAGAGCGAACTTCTTTTGCAAAACATCCTGAAGGGACTTCAAGCAATCAAGCTTAATATTCTCTGCCATATAACTAAATTCTCCTCAACCCAATCATAATAAACAATTTTTTTTATTAATTCTACTAATTCCAGTCCTTAAGCTGTCTACTTCTCTTAGGATGACGTAGTCTTCTTAGGGCCTTTGCCTCGATCTGTCTGATTCTTTCTCTTGTTACATCGAAATATAGACCAACTTCTTCGAGTGTCAATGCATATCCATCATCAAGACCGAAACGCATTCTAAGTACTTCCTGCTCTCTCTGTGGAAGAGTTGAAAGTAGCTCTCTGATCTTATCTTGAAGAAGAGCAAATGCTGTCTGGTTTGCAGGGTTCTCAGCATCCTTATCTTCAATGAAGTCAGATAGTACGCTATCTTCTTCCTCTCCAACTGGAGTCTCAAGGCTAATTGGTTCACGAGCAACGCTCTTAACGTTCTTGACCTTTGACTCTGGCCATCCAAGATGATCTGCGATTTCCTTATCGGTAGGTTCTCTACCTAGACTCTGCATCAAGACTCTAGACTCTCTAACAACCTTATTGATCTGTTCGATCATATGGACAGGAACTCTAATGGTTCTAGCCTGGTCAGAGATGGATCTTGTGATAGCCTGTCTGATCCACCAAGTTGCATATGTTGAGAACTTAAAGCCCTTCTCGTATTCAAACTTCTCAACAGCTTTGATCAGTCCAATATTACCTTCCTGTACAAGATCGAAGAACTGCAATCCTCTATTTGTATATTTCTTTGCAATGGAAACAACAAGTCTCAAGTTTGCCTTGATAAGTCTATCTTTAGCTGTCTTTAAGATTCTCTTTCCATACTGGATATCCTTAACGCATTGCAAGATCTCATCGCAGGAACACTCAAACTGCTCTTCTATGTTCCTTAGCTCTTTCTCTGTTAGCTGAAGCTCCTTGATCTCTTCCTTGATCTGGTCAGAAGTCATATTGAGATTTGCCTCTATTGCTACAGCCTTGCTTCTTGTTGCAAGATCTCTACCAAGCTGTCTTAGCTCTCTAAGAGAAGAAACCTTCAATTGCTTTTCAATTTGAGATTTCTTTGATCTACATGCAAGAATTCTAGTCTTTGCATTCTCGAACATATTTGTAAGGTCATCGATCTCTTCTTGCTGCAATTCAATTGAATCGATCCAATCTGTTACTGGGATAAATGTACCAGCTTCAAGATTATCAAGTTCCTTTGTAGTCTCTTGATATTTCTTAGCAAGCTCTGCTTCCTTTCCAGCAAGGCTATCCTTGAACTTCTTATGTAATTTAGCAAGCTCTGCTTCGATAGCTTGAGGCTTCATGTCCTTATGCTCTTCTCTATATTGAGCATCTTTCTCATTAACCTCTGCATTGAGGTCTGCGTTTAGCGCATCCTCTTCCTTCTTGAGTTCAACAAGGCGTTCATGCAAAACAGCTTTTCTGTTTTCAAATGAACATTCTCTACAATACTTGATCCATTCTTCACGAGAATCAAAATCTGTTCTCTTCTTGCCCTTGTATAAAGGCGACTTCTCGTCTGGCATACCAGCAAGCTTAATCAATAGCTCTTCACGCTTTTGAGCAATTAGCTTATCGTGCTCAAGATCTTCTCCGGAGAGAATCATCTTGCTCTTAAGCTCATTGTATTGAGCAATCTGCTTAGGAGTTTCCTTTCCAAGAGCATCCTTGTAGTTGATGTTATAGCGCTTCTGGACACTCAAGAATTCCTTGATTTCCTCTGCAGACATTGTCTCTTCGCCATCTTCATCAATCTTTGCATTCAAGTGGTTGATTACCTTTGTGAAGAATGCAATAAGAATACCAGATGTTTCCTTGATAACAGAAGATACGATATTAGCACCCTTTTCCATCTGCATAGCAAGCTCTACTTCCTGCTCACCAGTAAGAAGGTTCTCTGTACCGATCTCCTTTAGGTATAGTCTAATTGGATCATCTTGGGATGTATCATACTTAGAGGAAGCCATGTGGCTTCTGTGCTCAGAGCTGTGCTCCGAGAAGCTTGAGATATCAATGAATCTTTCACTTGTCTCAGCATCTTCATCAGTGCCTTTCCATTCATTGATGTTTTCTTCTTCTTCCTCTTCGTCCTCTTCCTCTTCGTCCTCTTCCTCTTCAGACTTTTTCTTTGATGATTCAGACTCTTCGTCATCATCCTCATCTTCGTCCTCATCGTCGATTTTCTTCAAATCTTCGTCAGAAGGATCCTCGTCCTGGAATTCATCGTCCCCTTCAAGCTTGTCATCGTCAGAAATATCATCAGAATCCAAATCCTCATCGAATGCAAAAACTTCTAGCTCATCTTCTGTTGGCTCGGCTGAAAAATCGGGCTCTTCTTCATCAGAATCAGAATATGAGATTCCTTCTTTCTGCAAAGCTTCGACAATCTCATCCAAACCAAAGCTAAGTTCACTCTTGAACTTTGTCATAGCGTCTGCAATGTCGTTGAGTGTGACAGAGCCTTGCTCGTTTGCTACTTCGACAAGACTCTTGAATAGTTGTGTGTTCTTGATATCCTCTGCCATTTATGCCTCTCTGCCCTCTCTCTTTAGGAGCTCTTCTTTTAAAATCCTGATATTTCCATCAATGTCCTTTTTCTTCTCCAAAAGGGAAATTGCTTCATCTGGCTCTGCTGTATCAGGAATCAGCATGAGCTGGTTTGTTAGGATTTCCCTTTGCTTTTCCAACGAACGAACCTGTATACGCATAATGGCTTCGTCGAGAGCCTGGTAATCATCTGCTGTATATTCTGGCAACGCAAATGATGTGGCTACATCGTTTCTAATCTTATCATCCGTTATCGTTGACAATAAAAGCTCTGGTGTCCTTATATCATTTCTCATGGCGTTTTCAAGCGCCATATAAATAACCTGTGCCTCTGTGTCTTCCAAGTCTCCTATTTGAAGTTTTCTTCTATAGGTCTTGAAGGCATCCCTGTGATTTACCAAGAACAATACAGCAAACAAATCATATGTATGCCTTGGTATTCCATAATCAATCTCTTTGTCTTCTTCTTTCTCTCTTATCTGAACCTTTCTGTTTTGAGAAACATTGAGGTCAGCTTTGACATTTTGCTCGCTTGTTCCAAGAATAGAAGCTATTTGCAATATATAGCTATCACGCTCTACAGAACTTTGAGTAGAAAGTATGAATTCAGCAAGAGATTTTACGAAATCTGACTTTCCTTTCGCATTCGTAATATTATAGCTATTTCTTGCCCTTTGGACAAGATACTCAAATCCTGTTACAGATTTTGCAAATTCTTTTTCAACTCCTTCCTTACCATCTTTCTCAAGTAGCTCGGAAGCATCCTTTGCACTTGTAAAACCATGGACATATACCTCTAGTCCAATTGAATGAACCATCTGTATGGCTTTTGCAGTTTCTATCTGACCGGCTTCATCACTATCAAATAGAAGATGGAATTCCTTGACTTTTGAATACCATCTTACAAGATTATTCAATTGCTCTGGAGTAAACGCTGTTCCAAGAGAAGCTATAGCAGATGTGAATCCAGCTTGATGCATAGCAACAACATCAAAATTCCCTTCGCAAAGAATTGGTTGCACGCCAGAAGAGATGTGCTTCTTGGCTTCAAAGAGACCAAAGAAGTTCTCTTTTTTTTGGTAGATTCTTGTCTCAGGAGAGTTAATGTACTTAGCTTTAGATGTTCCAGATAGATCTCGTCCACTGAATGCCAATACTCTTCCATTTTTATCCCTGATCGGGAACATCAATCTATTTGTAAATAGTGAAAGCCCCTTGTAGTTTTGACTAAATAGTCCAGAAGATGAAAGAAACTCGTCAGAGTAATCCTTGCTTCTCAAAAAGCGATATAGCCATCTACCATCCTTTGGTGCAAATCCTAGTTGGAATGTATCGATCATCTCATCAGAGACAGAACGCTTTTTCAAATACTCCCTAGCCTCAGCTGCATCTGGATGTGTTTTCAATAGATAATTGAAAGTCTTCGATATCCTCGAATAGACATCATAGAGCATTTGTTTTGTATCATGATCTTTGTTTGTGCGAGGACCTTCTGCAGTTTCTAGTTCTACTCCTGCTTTTGCAGCAAGCATCTCTACAGCAGAAGTAAAGTCGATTCCTTCTTTTTCTTGTACAAGTGTGAAGATATCTCCGGAAGCATGGCATCCAAAACAATAATAACGACCGGTGGAATTATCGATAGTGCAAGATGGAGTCTTTTCATTTCCACCACCATGGAATGGACACTTGACCCAATCTCGTCCACCTCGATGCACTACTTGGGCATAATTACTCATCACATCTGTAATAGTAACCCTGCTTTTAATCTCATCAATTGTTTTATCTGTAAAGCGTGCCAAGCGAATCTACTCCACTATATATTATAGAACCAAATGTCAAATTTTTAAAATAAAATCAATAAGGATTTTTCTGCCCCTTCAAAATCATCACAGGAACGTTGTCTTCGTTTTGATTAAGGCACTTCTCTATATATGCTTTATCGACCTTCTTTCCCTTGTTTATACCAGGGCAACTCTTTGCCTCTTCATCCCAGGACTTTCTGTCTTCCATGATGCCTTTCCAGAATGGATATGTTCGGCATTGTACAGGGCGTCCTTGATAAATAGAACAGCCTTCTTTTGTTAGAAATATGCAATCGTAGTTGCTTTTCTCCTTGAGGCTGATCATTTGGTAGTAGCCATAATCTACATATCTACAATAAATACGAACAAATTCACTTTCGCTTATGGAAAGAGCTTTTGAGGCATTTGAAATATCGCTTTGGGAAAGAAATACATACCCTGGTTCAGATGAACAACAATATAGACATCGCTGACAAGCAAAGCACAACCCATCTTTATAGAACATCTTAACCTCGAGTGAAAAAAAATGCCTTCAACTAGTGAAGGCTATTGGAGAGAGAAGGATTCGGACCTTCGAAGGCTAAGCCAACAGATTTACAGTCTGCCCCCTTTGACCGCTCGGGAACCTCTCCATACGTCAAAGACAATTAGTATTTAACGAGAAATAGGGACTTTAGTCAATACGAATTTTGAAAATTTTTCACCTAAAATATCAATTATTTAATAACTTATTATAACAAAAAGAAATAAAATGATAAAAAATTTAATGATATTTGCAATTTTCTTCTCTACTCATTCTCCTTGATTTTATCCAATAGTCTTTCTCTTACAAGCTCCGGAACCATTCCTTTGACATCAACACCAAAGTGAGCGAATTCCTTTATTTGAGAGGAGCGCAACAAGAAGTATTTAGTATCAGTTGGAATGAACAAAACCTCCAATTCTGGATTGAGAATTCTGTTGTTCATAGCCATCTCAAACTCATAATTGAAATCGTCCTGAGCTCTAACACCTCTTAGCATTACATCAACTGAGAACTCACGTGCAAAGTTTGCCATAAGACCAGAGTACGATACGATTTCAATCTTATCGTTATATCTGAACAACTCCTGAAGCATTTCCACTTTCTCATCTTTTGAAAACAAGGACTTCTTCTTTATATTGTCAGCAACAACTACATAGACTTTATCAAAGAGCTTTGCAGATCTCTCGATTATATTGATGTGCCCCATTGTTGGTGGATCAAAGGACCCTGGAAACATTGCTTTCTTCAAATCTTTAATCCCTCAACATATTCTTTCATTGCTTTGTTCTTCTCTGGAGTCTCATATTGGATTGTCTTAACAATAATCCACTTACCCTCCTCATTCTTCTCGCATACACCAAAGCGACCTGAACCAATATAGGACAATACTTGATTCTCTTTTAGGTTTTCTTCCTCTTTAAGGCGCGCAAGTACACAATCGAAATGAACGTATTCGCCATTTTCATTCAGCATTGCCGATGCAATTGTCTCGATTCTCTGTCCACACATAGGACAGACAGAACCAGGTTCTTGCACACTTTTTACAGGAAGGATTGGAATATTGGAATGATGTTCCCTAACAAGAGGAACACCTGCAACTTGATTTAGTGTTGAGAATCCAGAAATGACATTCTTTTGTTTCTTTTTCTTATTTGAGGATTCTTTCTTTGATTCATGGGATGCTTTGTAGCTTCCCTTGTTTCTATTCTTTGAACTTGCCATAGCTTGATTTTAAAGCATGTTGCCATATTCAAACAAGGCCAAAGAAAGAATTATGCCTCTACTTGAGAGGCATAAAAACGACTTTAGTTCATTCCATTAGACCAATGACAATGATTATTATCTTCCAACAAATAGAGTTGCAGCTTTATCAAGAACTATCTTGACGCTCTCCCCTTCTTTGTAGATTGGGATATCGATCTTAGCAGGAACAGATGCATTAATCATAATCTTTCCATCCCCAACAAGAAGTTCATACTCAGTCAAAGAACCAACGAAGATAGATGAAAGAACCTTTGCACTTATTCCTTCTTCCTCGGGTCCCTTTACTGCAATATTCTCTGGTCTTGCAATCAAGATAGCATCATCTCCAACTTTAGCTTCCTCTTTGAAGCCCTGTCCTCGACGCGCTGTTATATCAACGCCCTTTATAAGCTCTGCAGTAACTGTATCATTAGTACAACTCTTTAGCTTTAGTCTGATTACATTTGCCTGTCCGATGAAATCTGCGACAAATGCGCAGCTTGGATTGTAGTAGATATCTTTTGGAGAGCCAACTTGCTCAACTACTCCCCTAGACATTACAACAATTTTATCTGCAACAGTCAAAGCCTCTGCCTGGTCATGGGTTACATATAGTGCTGTAATTCCAAGTTTCTGCTGTAAATGTCTGATCTCTGTTCTCATGTGGATTCTTAGTTTGGCATCAAGGTTTGACAATGGTTCATCCATCAACAACAGCGATGGCTCCATTACAAGAACACGAGCAAGAGCAACTCTCTGTTGCTCTCCTCCAGATAACTCTGTTGGATAGCGTTCAGCAATATTCGGTAGTCCTACAAGATCCAATGAATCCTGTACTCTTTTCTTGATTTCTTTCTTATCAAGGCCCTTGTTTTCCAATCCATAGCCAATGTTTTTTGCTACAGACAAGTGTGGAAACAATGCATAGTTCTGGAATACAAATCCTATTCCTCTTTTGTTAACAGGAATATTGGTTACATCCCTACCTTCGATGGTAATCTCTCCACTTGAGGGTATTTCAAAACCAGCAACCATTCTAAGAGTGGTGGTCTTTCCACATCCAGATGGCCCCAAGAAACAGACCATCTCACCATCTTTGATATTTAGATTTAGATTATTGACAGCTCTGACTTTCTCGCCATTCTTGTCAAATTCCTTGACAATATTGCTGAGCTTAAGAACAATCTTCCTTCCATCTACTGAATCGATATCTATATTCTTTGATTTTACGTTTTCGTTCAAATCCAATTTCTTATTCTTCATTTTTTAGCTCCCCTGTCACTTTTAAGGTAGTATTTCTGATAAGCCTTAGATGCTAATGAAATCAAGGCATCTGCAATGAATACGATGACAATCAATACAACTGAGAATGCACAAGCTTGTGTAAATTGCATCTCTGTCATGCTTTCAAGTATTCTCGCGGTCAACAACTTCCAATGCACTGAAACAAGGAAAATTGTTGCGCTGATAGCTGTCATTGAATGAATGAATAGATATCTTAATCCCGTCAATACAGCTGGAATGATCAATGGAAGAGTAACATTTGTAAATGTCTTTACATTTCCTGCACCTAAGGATGCAGATGCTTCTTCCAATGCAGGATCTATCTGCTTCAAGGAAGCCATTACAGATCTGATACTTGTTGCATAGTATCTAAAGACATATGCAGCAACAAGAATTGTAAGTGTTCCTGTAAGAAGAATAGGTTTTTTGTTGAATGCTAGAATGTAAGCAATACCTACAACGGTTCCAGGAAGAGCGTAGTTCAATAGAGCGGAGAACTCGAAGAACTTTCTTCCAATGAATTTCTTTCTTTGAAGGATATATCCAATGACAACACCAAGAATCGAACCAACGATTGTAGAGATTATTGCAATGATCAAAGTATCAATAAGAGCACTAGAGCCTCTTGTGAACACATATCTATAGTGCTCAAGCGTAACTTTCATGTTAACGCTCCAAACCTTTACAAAAGAACCTACAACAATAATTCCATATACATATAGAACAAATGCTAGAAGGATTGCACATAGAACAGAAAATATTGCTGTGATTGCCTTTGGTAGAGGAGAAAATACAGACTGCGCACCGCTTTTTCCACTAACACTAACATAGCTTTTTTTGCCAACAGCTACTTCCTGTAGCCAGAAAACAAACAATGCTGGGATCAATAACAAAAAAGATAGTGCTGCACCGGAGTGCATATCAAACATGCCTGTCATAGCAAGGTATGCTTGTGTTGGTAGCATCGGATATGAGTGGCTTCCAAGAATCAAAGGAGTTGCAAAATCTGCAAGAGAGGAACCAAACAAAAGCAGGAATGCGTTTGCAATACCTGGCATTGATAGAGGTATTGTAATGGTTCCTAAAATCTTATATGGGTTTGCACCCAAGGATTGAGCAGCATCATCAAGATTGGCACTCATTGTATCAAGGACAGCTGTAATAACCATGAATGCAACTGGGAAATACGTAAGGGTTTCACTGATCCATACGCCCAAGAATCCATATAGTGGAAAGTTCTTTATTCCTAATAACTTCAACAAATATCCATTTGGTCCAAGAATAAGTGTCAATGAAATAGATGATGTAAATGGAGGAGAAATCAACGGTAGCATAACAAAGAAGCTAATGATTGCCCTTCCCCATTTTGGAATTCGTGTACGCGTAACTAATAGCGCAAACATATATCCTAAGAGAGTGCCTGTGATAGAAACAGCTGTGGCAACAACAAGAGAATTCAAGAGGGATTTTCCAGTATATACATTGATAAAAGCCTTCTTCAAATCAGATAGTGTATAATCACTACTTGGCAGGAAAGCTACCCCTAATAGCTTTACTACTGGAAACAAGATAAATACACCAAGAATAATCCATAGAACAACCAATAACGTAAAAAGCCCAGGTTCCCTAAGAATCATCCAAGATTTCTTTTTTATTAAGGAATTACTCATCAAACAAAGTCCTTTTTAAAAAATATCCGGGCAGAATATGCCCGGAAGATTAAAGATTACAATATTATTTAGCTGTAATGACTTCGTCGACCCATCTCAGAACAAGGCGTTCTCTGTTTGCACCCTTCCATGCACTATCTGATTCGATAAGTGGCATTGTAGATAGATCGAGAGCTGGGTTAGAAACTTCTACATCAGGTCTAACTGGAACATAGTTAATATGATTAGCCATCATAATATCACCAAGTCTCTTTGTTGAAGCCCAATCCATAAGAGCCTTTGCTGCGTTGATATTCTTGGCACCAGCTACGATACCTGATCCTTCTGGTGAATAAGTAACTCCCTCCTTAGGGAATGAAATCTCTACTGGATATCCTTCCTGCTGAGTCTTTAGTGCATCTACAAGGTAGAAGATGCCGCCAGCAGACTGACCTGTACCGATTGGCATCAATCCACCGCCACCACTCTTTGTGTAAAGCTGAACGTTCTTGTTCAACTTCTTCTGATAGTCATATGCTGCATCTTCGCTGCCGAGAGCATAAATAAGAGAATAGATTCTCTCTGTAGCTGTTCCTGATGTTCTAGCATCTGCCATCTGGAACTGTCCTACGTATGCTGGATCCAAAAGATCATACCAGCTGGTTGGGATTGGAAGATTGTGTTCTTTCAAGAAGTTTGAATTAGTTACAAAGCAAAGAGGTATAAGTCCAACACCTGTCCAATATCCTTCTGGAGATCTGTAGTTAGCTGGGATCATATCTGCTTCTTTTGGTACATAAACCTGGAACAAACCCTTAGCAACGCCAGCATCATAAGTATCTGATGGACCGCCCCAAAGAGCGTCTACTTGTGGGTTATCTTTCTCTGCTGTCAATCTTGCAAGAGCATCCCCTGCTGACATTCTTGTGAAATTAACCTTGATGCCTGTATCTTTTGTGAATTCATCAAAGATAGTTGAAGCATAAGCCTCTGGCATAATTGAGTATACGTTTACAACACCTTCTGTCTTTGGAGCATCTTTAGCAGACTGCGCTTCTTGAGCACCCTGAGCAAAGATGAACGAAACAGATAGCAGAACAATTAGTAATGTAACTATTGCTTTCTTCATACACACTCTCCTTTTGTTTTTGAAAACAATCTCCTTTTGTTTCGAAAACGAATGTTAACTCATTCAGTTTATAGGAGATTTGCCATATTTCAAGAAAAAATAGAATATTAAATCGAAACAAATAGCTTGAAATGTGAATACAATTGTTTTCACTAAGAGACTTTAAAGAAGAGCTGAAATACCGTTTTATTTAAAATAAGAGGTTTGTTTGACTTTCATCATATATCCTTAAGGAAATGATTTTCGAATCAGAAATTAATCAGTGATTTTGTTTTATACACACAATAATCAATAAATAAAAATTAAAATGGAGCATTAAAGCTCCACTTGTTAACAAACTCTTTATATGAAGAGAAAAAAATTTGGAGCCACCGAAATGACTCCATATAGAACTATGCATTCTTCTTAACGATGAGCTCGCGAACCTTTGCAGCCTTACCAACTCTCTTCCTGAGGTAATAAAGCTTAGCTCTTCTAACACGACCCCTTCTAACAACTTCGATCTTCTCGATTCTTGGCGAGTGCATTGGGAAGATTCTCTCAACACCAACACCATAGCTGATCTTTCTAACTGTGAATGTTCTGCTGATGCCTGTGTTGTTCTTAGCAATTACGATACCTTCGAAAACCTGAATTCTCTCAGTTGTACCTTCAACAATCTTAAAGAATACTTTAATTGTATCTCCAACGCTGAAATTCTCAGCATTTTCCTTGATCTGCTTTGCTTCAATAGCCTTAATGATGTCCATAATCAACAATCCTTTTTACTTAAAACTTTTAATAATTCTTGTCGCTCTTTGATGCTGAGAGAGGCACGCGAGAGCAGATCTGGCCGGTTGAGCAGTGTTTTTTCCAGCCTTTTGCCAAAACGCCATTCGGTAATATGTCGTTCATGACCAGACAATAATACACTAGGAACGTCTTTTGAGCAATAGCTTGCCGGCCTAGTATATTGAGGATATTCCAATAATCCTGAAGAAAAGCTCTCTTCTTCAAGACTAGCTGATGTAATAACTCCATCGAGTAAGCGATAAATTGCATCGATAATGACAATAGAGCTTGTCTCGCCAGCAGATAGAACATAGTCTCCAATGGAAATCTCATCAGTTACATATTCATCTATGACACGCTGATCCAGTCCTTCATAGTGTCCGCAGATAAATACCAACTCAGATTCCTTCGATAGTTCTTCTGCATAACTTTGAGTAAATGATGCACCAGAAGGTGTTGGAAAGATGACTCTCTTGCCTTTAGCGTCAATCGAATCAAGTGCTTTAAAAAGAGGATCTGGCATCAAAAGCTGTCCAGCGCCCCCTCCAAAAACAGAGTCATCTGTCTTTTGGTGTATACCAGAAGCAAAATCCCTGAAGTTGATTACCTTATATTCAACTAGTCCCCTCTCTACAGCTCTCTTCATTATTGAATTTGTGAAAAAAGGCTGAATCATATCAGGGAAAAGTGTAAGGATCGTTATCTTCATTTAAGTAGCTCCGGCATCAAAAGCTCAAGTGTATTTTTTTGAATATCTACATTTGTAATATAGACATCCAAAAGTGGTATTAGATATTTCTTTCCATCCAGATAGCTCTCTACTTCCAATAGTATTGCTTGAGGACCATCGAATGTTGAAACAACCTTACCAACCTTCTCACCTTCAGATATCACTTCCATATCATAAAGGTCAGCTACATAACATTCGCCCTTCTTTAGTTTTGGAGCATCTGCTCTATCAATCAAGATTATCGATTTGGAAAGTTTCCTTGCGCTTTCTGGAGTATCATAACCCTTAAATTTCATCAGAAACAATTCACCCTGGATGCGAGCGAAATCGACATCCAGAGTAATCTCGTTTCCATCTGCTAGCCGAACGATACAACTCTTCAGCTTCTTAAGGTGATTGTACTCTCCAGATAATGAATAGACACGCAAGGCTCCATTTAAGCCATGCGTCTTACCAATCTTAGCTGTGGAAAGGAGCTTTGCTTGCATCAGTCAAGGATCTCCAAGGAAATGTGTCTTCCGCTCTTTGAAGAGCTAGCTGAAATCAAGGTTCTGATTGCCTTAGCAATTCTACCCTGCTTTCCGATTACCTTGCCAATATCCTCAGGAGCAACTGACAACTCTAGTACAGTTGCCTTATCTCCTTCGATGACATTTACATTAACCGCATCAGGATTATCTACTAGATTCCTGACTACGAACTCAACTAATTCCTTTTCCATATCGATACTCCTTGGCATTAAGCCTTGGTGCGATCGATTGAGATTCCATTGGAATTAAGTAGGCTCTTAACTGTTGGGGAAACTACAACACCCTTCTGAATCCAGCTCTTGATCTTCTCTTCATCAAGTGTTACCTGGTTTTCTTTCTCAACTGGGCGGTAAGTACCAACCTCATCGATAGTCTTTGAAGAGGTAGCGATTCTGCTGTCCTGAATAACCAATCTGTAGTATGGTCTCTTCTTAGTACCGATTCTCTTAAGTCTCATTGTTGTACTCATTTCTCTACTCCTTGTGGCTACATGCCTAAACCTTTAAGCAAGGCAGCCTGATATTTCTTATTATTTGCTAACTTCTTCATCATCAATTTCGTCTTCTCAAACTTCTTCAAGAGTCTGTTTACATCTGAAACTGATGTTCCTGAACCTTTCGCGATTCTCTTTCTTCTCGATGGTCCAATAATTCTATAGTTCTGACGTTCGAAAGCAGTCATTGACTTAATGATTGCTTTATCGCGCTTCAACTCCGATAGGTCGATGTCATCTGGATTGATGTTCCCCTTAGCGCCTGGAATCATCTCCAAAAGCTTATCTGTAGATCCCATCTTATCCATCTTTTCCATCTGCTCTAGATAGTCTTGCAAGTCGAATGTATTCTTCTCCATCTTCTTTGCAAGCTTCTCGGCCTCTTCCTGGTCGTATTGCTCTTGAGCTTTCTCTACAAGAGAAACAACGTCTCCCATTCCAAGGATTCTTGATGCGATACGCTCTGGGTGGAACACCTCAAGGTCTTCCATCTTCTCGCCTGTACCGATGAACTTGATAGGCTTTCCAACAACGCTACGTAAGCTAAGTGCTGCACCACCACGGGTATCGGAGTCGAACTTTGTCAGGATAACGCCAGAAATTCCAACTTTCTCTTCGAATTCCTTTGCAATATCAACAGCACTCTGACCTGTCATAGCATCTGCTACAAACAGTGTCTCGTCTGGTCTAACTGCCTTTGCAATAGCCTGGATCTCAGCCATAAGCTGATCGTCTAGGTGCATTCTTCCGGATGTATCGATAATGACAGTATCAATTAGGTCATGGCGAGCTTTGCTAACAGCTGCTTCTGCAACCTTGACAGGATTCTTTTCTCCGGGGATTGTGAATACTGGAACACCAACTTTCTGTCCAAGAACTTCAAGTTGTGTGATAGCAGCAGGACGAACAAGGTCTGCAGCAACAAGCATTACATTCCTGCCCTCTTTTTTAAGCTTATAAGCAAGCTTATGAGTAGCAGTTGTCTTACCAGATCCTTGGAGACCCATCATCAAGATTACACTTGTTGTATCCTTGCCTTTTAGCTTGAGCTTGTTCTCTTCCTCGTTATCACCAAGAAGAGCAACCATCTTGTCATATACAATCTTTGTGAATTGCTGACCAGGATTTACTGAATTGAGAACCTTCTCACCGAGTGCTTCCTCTGTTGTTGAGTTTACAAAGCGTCTTACTACACGAAGATTGACATCCGCATCAAGTAGAGCTTCCTTGATCTCTTCAACTGCATCTCTGATATTCTTCTCTGAAATCTTTCCTTTTCCAGAAAGAGTTTTCATTATACCTGTAAATTTTGAGCTGATACTATCAAACATAAATCCTTCCTAATTTAGGCAACAAAAGAACTTATACACAATAAGTAAATTTGCGTCAATGAATTTAACAAAAAATATCGTTAAGTATTATCGCTTTAATAACTTAGCGCAATTTTATGTTATATATTATAACAAAACCAGATGTTCTAGTTTAGATTTAGAACCATATAATGGTCTTCATCCGAGAATCCTAGATTCCTATATAGAGATTTTTGGTTTTCCGCTGACTCAAGAACTATTTTCTTTATTCCTTTTTTGTAGCACTCATCTATAACGCTCTTTATCAAAGAAGAAGCAATTCCTGTGTTTCTGTACTTTGGCGCCACATATAGGGAATTGATGAACACGAAGCTTCCAGATGGATTATCCAGGCGAGGAAGTTCGTCTACAACAAGAGCACTCACGGCCCCTGTAAAGAGATTCGTGATCTCATCATCCTTTGCCATAAAGAACATCAGTTCCCCGAATTCCTTTTTCTCACTGTAGAACTCCTTGGTCTTTGAAAGCATATCGTCAAAAGGATACTCCTCTTGAGTATCTAGATATTGCTCTTTATCTGAAAGAACATGAAATAATGATAATTGATCAAGATCAATACAATCTGAATGTGAACAAATCATTTACGTCTACCCTCTTCATCAAATTCAACAGCTTCGTTCTCATCATTCATGATAACAGGCTGCCCCTTTACGGAAGCAATACGATATGCAACTGCTGTAGATACACCAGCTTCCTGTTGTGATACACCAAGCATAGCATTACCACCTGTAACGGTATGTTTGTTATGTGTGATTATGATAAATTGGCTATCGCGGGAGAAGTCCTGAAGAACATCCAAAAAGAATCCGATGTTTCTATCGTCCAATGCAGCATCAATTTCATCAAGAATACAGAAAGGTGATGGCTTTACTTGATAAGTTGCAAACAAGAGAGCAACTGCAGTCATAGACCTTTCGCCTCCTGACAAAAGAGATAATGTAGCTTTTGACTTTCCTGGTGGCTGGGCAAGAATATCGATGCCTGATGTAAGGACATTCTCCTCATCCTGAAGCTTTAGTTCTGCGTTTCCTCCTCCAAATAGACGTTTGAACATCTGCTGGAAGTTATTGCTAATTGTCTTATAGCTTTCAAGGAACAATTCAATTGACTTAGACTCAATTTCCTTCAAGACATTCTCCATATCCTGTTTAGCTTTATTGTAGTCATCCAATTGCCGTGTATAGAACTTATATTGGTCCTCAGCTTGGTCGAATTCATCTTTAGCTAGATGGTTGATCGAACCAAGAGCCTGTATCTTCTTCTGCACATCGTCATACTCCTGTCTCAGAACCTGCTCTTCAGGAATATTCTCTCTCATCCTCTCTTCAAACTCACCAAGGTTTCTTGCATGTTTATCAAAGAAATTCACATAAACATCCTTGATGGATTGTTCTGTGTTTTCGATATACATAGACTGAGCTTCAAACTCATGTTGAGCTTCATTCAGTGCTCTGAAAGTCTCTTCCTTTTCGCGTCTGATGTTAGCTAGTGCGCTGAACTTTTCATTTAGTCTTCCATTAGCAGCTTCCATTTGGGCTTTGAGAGACTTGATCTCGTCCATGAGATTTGCTTTCTCGTTATCCTTATCCTTGATTCTATCGCCAATTTCCTCAACACGAGCTCTAGCAGTTTCTGCTTTCTTTCTCTCGTCTTCCAAGTCAAGCTCTCGCTGAAGGATCATCCTGTCATAGGATTTGAGTTTATCTTTCTCTGCTTGCACATAGCTACGTAGAGCACCCAAGTGCTCCTTGATAGATGCAATCGTTGTCTGGAAAGTCTGTACATCAAGCTGCAGCATACCAACGCTTTCACGAGAGGAGACTATTGTCTTTCTGTTTTGATCGATTTCGCGTCTAGCATCCTCTTCCCGAGCCTCCACAGATCTCTTTTTAACCATCAAGCCTTCAGGAGAAAGAAGGGTATCAATTACAGGTGGAATCGATGATTTATATTCATCAAACAATGCAAATAGTTTCTCAATTTGATCAGAAAGATTCTTGTACTCCCTGAGAGCTATCTCCTGCGAAAGATCCACACCTTTATCAAGATTTGAAATAAATGCAATTTGATTCTTGATATTCACACTCATTGCCTTGATAGCATCAACAAGACGCTTATCTGCTTTCTCTCGTCTTTCAAATGAATACTCAGAACCAGTCTTTGCATCAACCTCTGCAAGTAGACTCTCGATAACGCTCTTAAGCTCTTCAGAAAGGCTTACAAGCTCCTCATCAAGCTTCTCGTTCTCAACTTCCTTTGCTGCTATCTCCTCTTGATAGCGTCTGATATCGTTATGAGTACGCTCAAGTTCATTCTGGGTATACTTAAGCTGATTTTCTTTCTCCTCTAGACTATCCTGGTATTGATAGAGCTGCTCTTCAGCTTCCATCTTCTCGCTCTTAAGTCTTTCGATCTCATTGTTCATTGCCTCACATCTGGATTGGCTTGAATTCATGTTCTCAATATATGAGCGATAGTTATCTTCAAGAGTTGCTATGATATCTGTAATACCTTGAATTGAAACTTCATTGCTGTTCACCTTTAGTTCCAATGCCCTGACTTCATCCCTGACTGCATTTACCTCATCAGAAGAGAGGTTGATGTTGTCATCAAAACTTTCAAGCTTTAACTTTAACTCTTCCTTTCTGACTTCGGCATTGGCTTTTCTTTCCTCTCTCATATCCTTTAATTTCAAAAGAGTTAAAAGATGTGCTAGGTTCATATCCACATCAAGCTCAAATGCTCTTGCAGACAGCTCTTCCCATTGCATGGCTTTCTGAGCCTGAGAGCGGGTTCTGTCATATGTTCTCTTTGTTTCCTGGACAGTGATCATCAATTGAGCAATATGCTCATCTGCTTTGGCAATCCTGTTTTGTGCTTCAACGCACTTTGCCTTATATCTTGATATTCCAGCAGCTTCTTCAAATATATATCTTCTATCTTCTGGCTTGTTTGAAAGTATTTGGTCAATCTTTCCCTGTTCAAGGATTGAGTAAGCAGACTTACCTACTCCCGTATCCATGAATAGTTCCTTGATGTTCTTCAACAAACATCTCTGTCCATTTAGATAGTACTCAGACTCACCTGTTCTATATATTCTTCGTCTGATCACGATCTCTGGAACATCTGTCTGAAGATTATGGTTTTCATTATCAATTGCAAGAGTAACCTCAGCCATTGGCAGCGGCTTACGAGTATCGGTTCCATTGAAAATGACATCCTGCATGGAGCTTGCTCTCAGTGTTTTTGTAGATTGCTCTCCTAAAACCCACTTAATTGCATCAACGATATTTGATTTACCACATCCATTAGGTCCAAGAAGAGATGTAATTCCATCTGTAAAATCTATATGTGTTCTATCTGGAAAACTTTTGAATCCATTAAGCTCTAATGACTTTAAAAACACTTGAATCTCCCATAAAATCAATTAGCGTTATTATATAAGGAGTATCGATTTTATGGAATATGGACTTTTTGAGGAAGAAGAAACGCTACGAATTGTTGCTGGAGCTGATGAAGCGGGACGAGGTCCTCTTGCTGGTCCTGTGGTTGCCTCCTGTGTAGTACTACCAGATGATTTTCCATTAGATCTATTGAATGACTCCAAAAAGCTAGATGAAAAGAGACGCTTGGAAGCAGAGAGCGTCATAAAAGAGAAAGCCATCGCTTACTCTGTTGTTGCAATCTCCAACGAAGATATCGATAAGATGAATATTTTAAATGCATCTCTTACTGCTATGCGTACAGCTTTCTATAACATCAAGGATAAGACTCATATCGATATTCTACTTGTTGATGGAAACAAGTGTCCGGAAATGGATGAGCCTGTGGAAGCTATTGTTAAAGGAGACAGTAAGATTCCTGCAATAATGGCAGCTTCCATTCTTGCAAAGAACGAAAGAGACAGAATCATGGTTGAATATGACAGGATATATCCTGGATATGGCTTTAAAAAGCACAAAGGTTATCCAACAAAAGCTCACTATGAAGCGATCAAGAAGCTTGGTCCATGCCCTATCCATAGAGTGTCATTCAAACTATATAAGGAAGAAGATAGGGAAAAAAATAATCTCCTACTATTCTGAGCAGGAGACTTAATACTAGTTCTTTGAAGAAAATCTTGTTCTTTTCTTTGTTCCGTTCATCTTCACAAAGTCCAATGTCTTCTGGAACTCCTTAACGAACTCTCCAAGATCCTCTTGATAAACAATGACTGACTGTCTTAGATATCTACCTTCGACATCTGTTGGTCTTGATTCAACGATATTGAGATACAAATCTCCATATACATTTTCCTTTACATTGAAAAAGTATGTACGATCGTCCTTGATCAATTTTGTTGAATAAACTTCTCCACGCTCTCCCATAGGGCCCTCCGTAAATCAATAAGAATCCTAATTGAAGTTACTTTTTTATGCAATAAAAAAAGCAACTCCGGTTTAGGAATTGCTCTAGAGCGACCGACGGGAATCGAACCCGCATCTTCAGCTTGGAAGGCTGAGGTAATAGCCATTATACCACAGTCGCAAACGACAATGAAGAGAATAGGTTTTTTTCAGAAATGTGTCAATAGAATTTGGAAAAATATTTTTCATTCTTTTTTTGACGAGTAGCATGTCCTAATATTCTTGAAAATAAGATATATTAAACGCATGGATATTTTCTTTGAGCGTTATGCTGACTTAATACTCCTTAGAGCCCTTGGCCTTAAGGAAGGCGATGTACTATCAATAAACACAGAGGAGTGCAATTCAAGATTTGCACATATAATAGCTAGAAGAGCAAAAGCCATTACTGGTAACGGCAGCTATATTCAGCTAATCGAAAAAGGAAAGGTTGTTGAAACAGAGGAAGCCTCTACTGAGTTTCCTATTGCAAAAGCCCCTACGGCTCTATTGCATCTTCCTACATTCAAGACATTTTCAGAGCCTGATATGGATAAGGAATACACAGCTCCTGAACTACAGGAATACAGAATGCTTTCCGAGCCTATGTTCAACCCTACTCCATCTCTTCCCTTTTGTTCAGCACCAGTTCCTAACAAAGAGTGGGGAGAGATATTGGAAGAAGAAGGAAATGAAGCATTTGTTGCATCCATTATCTCAGAGCTATTGAACCTAGGAGAAGATGACTACCTGGAAACAATCAAGAGCAACGAAGAGATTCTTGAATACGAGAAAGATAAACTCAATGGCTTGAAGCTTATTAAAGGCAGAGTCTATAGCGAAGAAGGAACTGATCTTACATTTAGTTTTCAGGAGAACACAAGATTTGCAACAATGGTCAGTGCAACAAGTAGCAATAGAAAGTTCGTTCCAACTATCTACTCTTCAGATATCTTCAGAGCGCTAGATCCTGCTTCGGTAAATGGATACTTGAACATTTCAAAACCAATAATGCTATTTGGTAAGAGAGTCAATAATCTTTCAATTACATTTGAAAATGGTAACATTGTTGATTTCAGTACAGACGAATATTCTGCATCCCTATTCAATCTATATCTCAAGCAAGATAAGCTTGCGTCAAAAGCAACAATGCTAACCATTGTCGAAGATAGCGCAAATGCGTCTTGCATTGATTATTTCTCAATTCCTGAGTGGGACAGGATGAGAGCCACATCAATTGTTCTTGGCTCTCCAAGACCAGAAGGAATAGATGAAAGCGTTAAAGAGAAGTGTGTGGATTCTCTTGTTTCTCTCTATCTTCCAATTGGTTCTGATAGCCTATGCTTTGATGCCCTTGATGAGAATGGAGTCGAATATACAATAGTTGAAGATGGAATAATACAGGAGGAAGAATAATGGTACTTGATTATGCAAACAAGCTTTCAGAAGTTGTTTTAAAGAAAGGAGTTAACCTCAAAAAAGGTCAATGCCTACATATTGTAGTAGGACCAAAAAGCTATGAATATGCATCTATAATGGCACAAAAAGCATATGAGTTTGGCGCTCGTTATGTTCAAATTACTGTAAAGGATGCTCAAATCGATGGAGCTAGATCAATTTATCAGAAGAACAAAGAGGATCTGGAATTTGTTCCAAGCTACTTGAAGAATGCAGACTTTGAATATATTGCAGAAGATTGGGCAAGAGTAAGAATCGACTCAGGAGAAGATAGAATTGAAGAGATAAAATCAAACCTGGACTCCTTGCAGATCATCTCTAGAGCAACTAGAAGAAACAGCAAGGAATTCAACGCTAAGACAATGAGTAACGAACTTAGCTGGAATGTATGTGCTGTCCCTGGTCCCGAGTGGGCAAAACGCGTCATGGGAAAGGATGCTACAGAAGAGGATCTCGCTTCTGTTATGGGAAAACTAATGAAGCTAGACCAAGACGACTACCTAAATGCTTGGGATGAGTTCGATAAGCTTTCGAACAAGCGCTGCAATTGGCTGAATGATATGGAAATCAAAGAGCTACACTATATCTCTCCAGTAACAGATTTCACTGTTGGTCTAAAGCCATTTGCTCGTTTCTGTGGAGGCTCCGCTACTCTATCTGATGGCTCAAGATTCTTCGCAAATCTTCCAACAGAGGAGATTTTCTCAGTTCCAGATATGAACACAGCTCATGGCTATGTTACAACCACTAAGCCTGTTACTGTAATGGACCATGAAACAGAAGAAGTCACTCTCTATTTCAAGGATGGGGAAGTATATGATGTCAAAGCAAAAAAAGGCTTGGATATCATGAAGAAATATCTTGAGGTTGATGAGGGCGCTAGAAAACTTGGAGAGGTTGCTCTTGTTGATGAGTCTTCCCCTATTGCACAGTCAGGTTTGGTATTTGGTTCAATTCTTATTGATGAAAACGCTTCCTGTCACCTAGCTCTAGGAGCTGGATATCCAGAGTGCCTAATATCAGATTTTCCACTGAAGACAGATCAAGATATGCTAAAGGCTGGATGCAATGTATCTCTTGTACACACAGACTTTATGGTTGGAAGCCCAGAACTGGATATCATAGCAACAACTTACGATGGCAAAGAGATAAAGATTATGGAGAAAGGTCACTTCACATTGAAATAAGAGAGAGGATACAAAGATGAGAAAAGCTGCATTTCTGCAGCTTTTTTCATCTCTAGTTAAGGGAAGCAATTAATGCAAGTCCCTTCAATGTATGGAAATAATCTATTTTATCAATTCGAGGAATCAAGGGAGAAATCGTTTGCGAAAGCCCGCCTGTTGCGATGACATAAATATCGTCTCCAAGCTCTTTTTCGGTTCTCTCGATGATTTCATTAGCCATACCAGCATATCCCATCATGATTCCCGCCCTGATAGATCCCTGGCTGTCTCTGCCAAGAACTGTCTCAGGTATTTTCAATTCAACCTGTGGAAGCTGAGCAGTGTTACCAAAGAGTGCATTTACAGCAGTTACCAAACCTGGTGCAATTGCAACTCCCATCACCTCTCCGCTTTTATTTACTGTAGAGAAAGTAAGTGCTGTTCCAAAGTCTATGATCATGACATTCTTGTCTGGATTTGAATGATGACCATAAGCAAGGTTACAAAGAAGGTCTGAACCAAGCTCAGATGGAATTGAATCCCTAACAAGACCTGTCTTCACATCATGAGTGATCATGATAGGAGAGATGTTGAAGATTCTCATCATGTTCTTCTCAATTGAACGTGACAAAAATGGTACAACGGAGGAAATGATTACCTTTTCAACTGTTGAAAAATCAATTCCAGTCTCTCTTAGAAGAGTCTTGAAGATTACAAAATATTCATCTCCAGTCTTCTTAGTATCCGTAGCTACTCTAAAGTCAAATAGCCACTTTCCATGATCTATAGCAGCAATAACTATATTTGTATTTCCAATATCTACAGTAATTAACATAATTTACAAGAGGACAATTCCTCTAACATCCTTATAAGCCTTGTCTCTGAGCTCTTTAACGCTCTCATTTGCAAGATAATCCTCGAATCCCATCATTCTGTCAATAATGCCATTTGGAGTAAACTCAATGATTCTGTTAGCAATGGAGTCTACAAACTGATGGTCATGGGAGTTGAACATCAACATTCCCTTGAAGTTAATCAGTCCATCGTTAAGTGCCTGGATAGATTCAAGATCGAGGTGAGATGTTGGCTCATCGAAGATCATGCAGTTGGCACCTTCAAGCATCATCTTAGCAAGCACTACTCTTACTCTCTCTCCACCAGAAAGAACATTTACTTTCTTCAATGCCTCATCTCCAGAGAATAGCATTCTTCCCAAGAATGATCTGACAAATGAATCATCATCCTCAGTTGAATATTGCTGAAGATAGTCTGTCATTGTCTCATCTTCCTTGAACATATTTGTATTGTCCTTAGGGAAATAAGAAAGAGATGTTGTAACACCCCATGTGAATGTTCCTTCATCTGGCTCCATCTCGCCTGCAAGAATCTGGAATAGAACAGTCTTTGCATAGTGATTAGGACCAACGAAAGCAACTTTATCACTAGGATTGATCAAAAGATTCAAGTTATCGATGACCTTCACTCCATCGATTGTCTTAGTCAGTCCCTTGATCTCAAGACAGTTGTTTCCAATCTCTCTATTTGGCTTGAAAGCAACATATGGGAATCTTCTGCTAGATGGCTTTATGTCATCAATTGTGAGCTTATCGATAAGCTTCTTTCTACTTGTAGCCTGCTTAGCTTTAGCAACGTTTGAACTGAAGCGCTGGATAAATTCCTTAAGCTCAGCAATCTTATCTTCCCTTCTCTTCTTTTCATCTTTCAGCTGTTTAGCAGCAAGCTGAGAAGAAGCATACCAGAAGTCATAGTTACCAACATATAGCTGGATCTTGCCATAGTCGATATCACAGATATGTGTACATACGGTATTCAAGAAGTGTCTGTCGTGAGATACAACGATAACTGTATTGTTGAAGTTCTCAAGGTAATCCTCTAGCCAATGAATGGACTCTAGATCCAAGTGGTTTGTAGGCTCGTCCAATAGTAGGATATCTGGATTACCAAATAGAGCCTGCGCAAGAAGAACTCTAACCTTTAGGTTATCTTCAATCTCTTCCATTAGCTTCTCATGTAGCTCAACACCAATGCCAAGGCCATCAAGCATTTGGGCCGCGGTAGCTTCTGCTTCCCAGCCACCAAGCTCTGCAAACTCACCTTCGAGCTCCGCTGCCCTGATTCCATCTTCTTCTGAGAAATCAGCCTTAGCATAGATTTGGTCTCTCTCCTGCATTACTTCATAGAGCTTTCTATAGCCCATGATAACAGTATCGATTACGCGATACTTATTGAAAGCGAAGTGATCCTGTCTTAGAGTTGTCATTCTCTCACCAGGAGTGATGATGATCTCTCCTGTATCTGCTTCGATCTCTCCAGAGAGAATCTTCAGAAAAGTGGACTTTCCTGCTCCATTGGCTCCAATGATTCCATAGCAGTTGCCAGGAGTGAATTTGATATTCACCTCCTTGAAAAGAACCTGTGTTCCATAAGAAAGAGAAATATTTGACGCTGTAATCATAGATACGACCTCCTGACAAAAAAAATAAGACAGCGTTGTCCGCGCTGCCTTACTTATAGTCCCTAGCGGAATCGAACCGCTATTTAGAGACTGAGAATCTCCCGTCCTAACCGTTAGACGAAGGGACCGTCTTGCTGGGATGGAGGGATTCGAACCCCCAAAGGCAGAACCAGAATCTGCAGTGTTACCATTACACTACATCCCAAATACCTCAATGAGAATAACTGAAATGTTTTATATGTGTCAATGGCTTTTTACAAAATTCTTTTTTTTATTTTTTGCCTTTGTTCCCGACTCCTCCACCATAACAAAAACAGCTTAGAGAATCAAGATTAGAAACTCTTGAAAGCTGCAACTCTTGCACTTGCAGATAGCTTTTCATCATCTCTATATCCGTCCTGGAGATATCTGTAAGCCAATCCTGCAATCATAGCACCATTATCTGTACAAAGCTTGAGGGATGGGAATGTAACTGTGTATCCACCCTTCTCAAGATTCTTTAACTCAGAACGAAGAAGAGAATTTGCAGCAACACCACCGCCGGCAGAAACTCTCATCAAGCCAGTGTCCTTGAGAGCAAGCTTTACACGCTTCATCAATATTCCTACAGCCTGACGCTGAAAAGACGCTGCGATATTTTCAGGAGTATCTTCAGCATCCCCATTTCTGAATTTATCCTTCTGGTTGATCACTGCAGTCTTCAAGCCTGAGTATGACATATCATAAGGATGCTCTGTTCTATCAAGCGTTGGTCCTGGGAACAAGAATGCATTAGGATCTCCAGACTTCGATAGTCTGTCGATTACAACTCCTCCAGGGAAACCTAGATCATAGAACTTTGCAACTTTATCAAAAGCCTCTCCAATAGCGTCATCGATGGTTGTGCCAAGAACCTCTACTTTATCGTAATCATCTACCTTACAAATAACAGTGTGTCCACCAGATACCAATACTCCCAAGTATGGATACTCAAGAGGATTTTCGATCTGGGATGCATATAGGTGTGCCCTGATATGATCAATTCCAATAAAGGGAATACCAAGAGCTGTAGCAAAGGATTTACCAAAGTTAACACCAACAAGAAGAGAGCCAAGAAGACCAGGGCGTGATGTAACAGCAACTGCATCAAGATCTTTTTTATCGATTCCAGCTTGCATAATTGCAGCGTCCACGACTTGCGCAATCCACTCTGTATGTAATCTAGATGCCAATTCAGGGACAACCCCTTGATAAGGCTTATGCAACTCAATTTGGGTTGCAATCACATTTGATAATATCTCTCTTCCATCTTTAACGACAGCTGCAGAACATTCATCACAGCTTGTTTCTATACCTAATACGATCATATATCCTCTACTATAAATCTATTCCAAGAACTTCATTGAATTTATTGGCGCATTCTTCACTCTCAAAGAGATAGGAAAAGACATCATTTGCCCATGTCACCCCTGTCTGGACTCCATCCTTTTTAGATTTCTCTATGATGTCTTCCAAACATTCCAAATCCATTGGACTGATTCTATTTGTTAAATCAATACTAACTTCATCCATATTTATTTAATATAGCGACTTTTTTGTTGTCGTTCTACTTATAGTGGTACTTTGATGAAAAAGAAAAAAGCCGAATGTGAGAATCGGACTCACGGCCTACTCTTTACGAGAGAGTCGCTCTACCCCTGAGCTAATTCGGCGCTAGAGTAAATGTATTAGAAAACCACGAACTTGTAAACCATGAGATAGACAATTCCCTACAAAGAACAAAGTTCATTTGCAACTTTCATGTATATAGTCTATGGTCATAGTCATGGACATAAGAATCAAACTGAAAGATACTCACGATTTATATACTACTCCACTCTTGCAGCAGACAGCATATTGGTCATCAGTAAAAGCAGAACTTGGCTTTACTCCATTGGCATTTGACCTAGAAGTGAGGGAGAAGGATATTCGCCCAGATGTAAGATCATCCGCACGCTTAGTGGATGATGTACTCGTACTAACAAGGAAGATCAACAAAGAAGAACGAATCGCATATGTTCCTTACGGACCATTGTTGAACCCTGACGAAGAGCTACAAGGACTATTTATTGAATCGCTATCTGAAGAACTTAGACGAGTTCTTCCTAAGGATACCATCCTTATTCGTTATGACCTTCCTTGGCTTAAAAGAGAAGATGATGAAGTTACTCCAGAGTCAGAAGAACTAAGACTCAATTGGGGAACTGTAACTCATAACATAAGAGCATGCTTTACAGATATGCTTCCTTCAAACACATGTTTTATCGACCTTGATCAGCAAGAGGAAGATATCATTGCAAACATGAAATCCAAGACTCGTTATAACATCAGGCTTGCAGAAAGACGTGGTGTTGTAGTTCGTGAAGGAGAAAAGAAAGATGTTCCTATCTTTATAGACTTATATAAGGAAACAGCGGAAAGGAATGGAATCAGAGAACACAATAGCGCATCCTTTACAAGTCTATTTGAATCAAACGAAGATGATGCAAAAGTAAAGCTTTTGATAGCAGAAAAAGATGGAACTCCACTTTCTGCTCTATTTCTATCTCTCTCTGATGATCGAGCGAGCTACTTATATGGAGCATCTAGCTCTGAAGGCAGAGAGCATATGTCCACATATGCACTTCAAAAGAATGCTATGTTCATTGCCAAATCAATGGGTGCAAAGGAATATGACTTATTCGGAGTTGCTCCAAAGGGAGAAGAAAACCATCCACTATCAGGACTTTCGAGATTCAAGTTTGGATTCGGCGGAAAGAGAGTCAAGCGTATGGGATGCTGGGACTATCCATTAGATATAAAACGAGCTGAAGCTTTCTTTGCAGAAGAGCGCAAATGGCAAGGCTATCATATAAAATAACTCATTGTAGCTTAAATAATTGAGCCTCATTTGAGGCTCTAATCATTACAGAATTCCAACTATTACTCCAAAACCTTTATATTCCGAATATCCAGGATAAAGAGGAATTTGATAGAAGAAACCAAGTGACATATCATAGTGTTTTGCAAACTTGAATTGAGTTGTGATCTTAGGTCTCAACATCAATCCATTCATGCCAAGATACAAGTGTTTTGGATCTCTTGGAAGTGAAGCCATCTGCATATAGTAGCCAACATCGATTCCTAAGAAAGTTCTGGTCTTCCAAACCTGTAGCATCTTCCAAGCAATAGACATACCTGGCTCCACCATGAATTCCATTGAAGATGCTCCCCCATCTCCACCTAGAGGCTTTAGGAAATAATCCATAAGGCCATATAGTTCAAACTTGAAAGAAGCTGTCTGTAGACCTAAAGTCAAACCACCTCCAAGAGTGAAGTTTGAGCCTCTAACCATAACAGTTCTAAAATACAAGTCGTAAGCTATTTCTGCTTCTTCAACCTCTGCATCCCACCATCCTTTTTCTTCAACAGGTTCAGATACAACCTCTTCTTTGTGAGTACTAACAGGAACCAAGATCTTTTGGTCTGTTTCTTCTGCAAATAGAGTAAAGCAGAACAAAAACGTAATTAATAATAGGGATAATCTTTTCATTGCTTAAACTCCTGCAGTACCAAAAATATCATTGAAAGTTGATGGAGATCCAACATACACTAGCTCATAATTCTTCTGAGGGTCTTGAGGATCTGTTACTAAGGTTAACGATTGTGGACCATTGGTTCTATCACAACGCCAAGAAAACAAGAATGGATTGTATCCCTTTTCCAAGAGTAGATTCTCAGCATAATTCTCTTCACTGAATTCATTAACTCTAATATTTATTGAACCTGATCCAGTTATGAAATTGAATGAATTCAATGTAACATCATAAGAACCGGTTCCAAATAGAATCTTATCTGTATTATTGATAATCTCAGCATAAGTCATAGTATTGTCTTCATTGAAACAGAACCCTGCAATTATATGCTTGCTACTGTTTTTTAATACATATGAACCAACAATTGGATTTGGAAGAGTATTATCGCAAGAGATGAAAGTTGAAATAACAATAGAAATCAAAACTAAGTATTTTATAATTCTTTTCATATCTAATCCTTAATAGCTTTGTGCAGGACTTACCTGTTCAACTCCAGTTCCATTACTCTGCAATACAGAATATGTTCCAATGAAAGCCTGACTTTTTACGCTAATATTTTCAAATCCAATAGATGCGGGATACATTCCCTTAACAGTCAAAGCCCCTACGCAAGATCCATCGCCAGACATTTTTACAACCATATTGTAGTTTCCTGTTGTATTAATCCATTCAACTTCACCAAAGTTATTGAACGTAAATACGATGTTACCTTCTAGAGATGATGTCAGAGTAGCTGTATATCCCACTTTTCCATTATTGAAATAGCTTGCTTCAAATATAGGTGAGGATAGGCTTCCAGTTCCAGCTTGTGCAATCTTGTCATATATGGAACTTTCCTTCCACTTTTTGTTGATGTCATAAGAATATGGATATTCAGTGGTCAAAACAGGCTTATCGATGAATTCCCAAGGTTTCATTGCATAGCACTGCATATACTTGATCAAAGTATTACCAGTGATAGCACTGTAACCAGAATCGACATCAGACCACTCACCTTCTCGTCCCAGGATATCAACACCCTGAACTGAGTAATAATACCTAGTTCCTATTGGAGTTGTCTTTGCGTCATTTATACGAATAAGCTGCTTAGAGGAATCAATCATTTCAAATTTTAGATTATTAATTTGTTCAAAACCTTCATCTTTATTTGATGCAGGTTTAGTTTTCCATATTCTTAGATTATATGAAGCAACAATATCTTCCTTCACCATAGAAATCGATACTGGATAGAATCCATCCTTATCTGTAGTGCCAGAGATGACTTTGTTATCAGAAGCACTGAATCCATCAGGCCTTACAGGTCTACTTGCAGCAATTGGAGTACCAACTACTTCATCATACCTGCGGCTTATCTGATATCCATCACTTGTTTCAATAGTGAAATATTCATATCTACAAGTATCGTTATATGGAGAGAATACAGTCTTTCTATCAACATCTGTTACAGGAATGTTTGTATATCCTTCAAGAGCTGTCCAAGGACCATTTTTACTCTCACTTCCGTAAACCGTATACATCCATGTTGGATTTTCATCAGCTCCAATTGCATCTCTAAATGTGAATGTAAATCCATTCTCTGGATCAGTAGTAATTGCAGATTTTTCAACAATCGTTGGTGGAGAGAACAAGAAACCAGAACAACTCGAAGGAAGACCATTTGCACTAACAACTTGCCCTTCTTCTGTAGTAATCTTGGCAATTGCTCTAATAGTATAGTTATACTCAACACCTTCGACGAGATTAGATCTATCGACATAACTCATCTTTCCAGAATCATCGGTTGGAGTTGGGTCTCCATCTACTGTTGAATAGATCTTTCGCTCTGATTCGCCAGAAGAAGATCTGTAAATCTCCCAATCCAAAGAAACAGGATCTCCTGTTTCACTAGTTCCATACATTGCATCCCAAGTAAGAGTAATCTCCTGTTGAGACACTCCTCTTCCTGCGACAAAGTTCTTCGGTGCTAGAGGAGCGCCCTCAACGAAGGTATATCCTAGACGCTGAACAGAAGGCTCAGACTTTTCATTTGTCTTGGAAATTGATTCAACATAGAAATATAGTGATGTTCCTTGATATTGCTTAGCAGGAGTAAATGCAAACTCTGTTGCATTTGGACTCATGACATAGTCATAAGCTTCCATTCCTGAAGGAATAGCAATCTGCCAAGTTCCACCATATCCCGTATCACTCCAATAAACTCTATACCCCTTGATATTTTCAACCTTTGACCAATTGAGTGTAATGATCTTCTTATCTGCACCCTGAGTTGCACTAAAGGTAGTTGGAGGAGTAAGAATCCAACCATATGCTTCAGTTGAATAATCACCGATCTTGTCAGCTAAAGCAAAGTTTCTAGCTCTTACTCTATATACATATATCTCGTCCTTATTTACATCAGTATCGACATATGATGTTTTCTGGATTGGATTGACAAGAACCTTCTTCCAAACCAATGAAGAATGAGGAGTATCAATAGAAGGTGTAACAGCCTTATAGATTTCATAGTAATCAGCACCAATGACAGAGTTCCAGTTCAATACTACTTTATCTGAGTAACGTGCTTGAGTTGCTGATGGATATGCAGGAGATGCTCCTGTGAAAATCAAGGAAGATGATGTTCCTCCAGAGCCTGTTCCATACTCTTTGTATTCCCCACCCCATACATCAAGCCTACAGGATGTTAAGATAGCCATAGTAGCGATTAATAGAATTGCAATTTTAATAATACTTCTTTTCATATCTTTATCCCTAGAATGGCCTCTTTATATCAGTTGAATCGTTGATAACTGCAGTTCTTCCATCGACAGTTACAGTATAGGTAGCACTAGTATCGACATCACCACGTACAGATATTTCCTTATACTTAACAGAATAGGATTTGTATTTACCATCCGAGCTTGGGTCGCTATAAGTTACTGAGATACTATTTGAATCAGCAGAATCAAAACAGCCTATCTTTGCTAGATAATCCGTATACAGATTTCCCCATCCTTCATCATATACATTTACTCTCATATCTTGAGATGTAATAGTTAGATTTCCACTAACATAATCTGTAAACTTGAAATAATTGGAACCATCAGTTGGATAAGAACTACCTAATTTATATGTTTGTCTATGAACAATAATTCCAGGATATTCCGCAACAGTTGTATCGTCACTAGGACTTTTTGTTATATCTCCATTATCCTTCCACCAATCATGATTTAACTTATTATCAACAGCATGAAGTGGCTCATAAATTGCACTATTAAGCATATTAATCAATACAACATCTGTTGGAAGAAAACCTCTTCTTACTCCTGTGTTATTTTGAGTTTCCTCGGATCTAGAAGTGCCATTATTTGCAACAATCGAATATCCATTGATTTGCAAAGAGTCTTTCATTGCTCCAGTTGCATCATTGTAAGTGAACATCTTCGTTGTTGTATCATAAGCAAGATATCCAATTTCTGTCTCGCTCTTACCATTGGTCCAGATAGCACCTGTCTTATTTGTAATTTCACTTGCAAGATCTATTTGAGTAGAAGATTTTAAAACATTGATAATGTATCCATCAGCACCATCAACACGGCTCCATTCAAGTTTGACATATGGTCGATAATATCCAGCTGTATCAATTTGTTCTTTCAAAGACAAAGTCTGAGGTTTTCCAAGCCTATATCCCAAATTGTTGCGCTCTTCGTCTCCATAAAAGTTTGTACTACTAGTAATTCCATTCTGATACTCAGATTCAGCACCATCTTTGTTTACAGACTTAACTCTATAGCAAACTGGTTCAAGAGAAATTAGGTCCTCATAAGAGTTTGTTTCAATATGCGCAATAGGATCACCAACAGGTATAAATTCATCTCCAGAAAGTTTTCCCTTTTGCAATGTATAGCTAGTAGCATTCTCAACTGCATCCCAAGTAATTTCAATTTTTCCTACATATTCACCCTTTGTTGCTCTTATGTTGCTTGGTGGAGCAAATAGCTTTCCTGTAGCGACTGCTGATATAGCTGAGCTATCAAGACCTGTTTTGATAGGTCTAATTGAATAAGAGTACTCCTTAGAAAGAGGCTCAGGGTTGATTGTGCTTGGTTTTTCGTCAACTATTATTGTATTATCGACATATGTAGAATCCTTTCCATTAACCTGTCCAGGTCGTTCTTCTCCATCTCGAATAATCTTATAGCTTTCAGCTCCTGGAACTGGAGTCCACGTAAGAGTGATAGAATCAGGGCTCTCTCCATATGTAGCCTTTAGATTGATAGCATCAACTCCGAATAAGCTTCCTTCTTCAACAGAAGAATATGATGTATACACATGATTGCTAGATTCATCCTGGCTCTTGTTATAGGCTCTCATTCTAAATTGATAAATCTGACCTTTCTTTGTAATTTCTGTAGTACCAAGAGAAATATTTCCTGTAGAAGCATCTACAGCCTTCACTTTCCAACTATCAGAACCCTTCTCTGCATATTCCAATTCATATGCAATATTTGGATTAGAAGAAATAGCATTCCATTTAACAATCAAATTATCAGTAGAAAGACCATCATCTGCTTTTAGTCCGCTTGGAGCTGATAGAACATTTCCTGCAACACTACGTGGGCAGTTATATGTTCTTCCTCCTGCCGTAATGCTTAATCTATATTCTGTCAACGCAATTGCTTCGAAAGTTATAGATCTATTCAGACCATCCTTAACGATTTGACTCTGATCTAGTCCTTCGATTTCAACATTGTTTCTATATATGCGATACTCGTCATCGCTTACACTAGAATCAACCGTCCACTCAAGTTTAATCTTTCCAACTAAATCATCAGATGCCTTGATAGAGCTATCATCAATAAGCTTTGTTACTGTTGAAGTTCCAAGAGAAATATCTGAACTAGTTGTAATTCTTGTTGAAAAGATATCATTTGATTCAAACGAGAGTTTGAAATCGAATGTATAAACTGACAACTTATTTACATCTTCTGTTGTTACAGTCTTTGATACTTCATACTTACTTTCACTATTCAATACTGGAGTAATCTCTTCCGAAGTTGTTGTTGTCGCGCCGGTGTTTTCATCCCAAACATTTGTTACAAGAGTCCACTTTATTTTATCTGATTTTGTCTCAGGATAATCAAAAGAGAACTTCAATGCACCAGTCTTTGGATTAGCACCAGATTCTTTTGTAAATGTTGCATCAAAGCCTGTTGGAAGCCAAGTCTTCCATGCAACATTGGATTCTGTAATCTTAGAGCTACTGTCTTGCATTACAAATGAACCATTTTCATATTTGTATCCATTTGTAATTCTATACATGTACTTCGTGTTTTCTTGAACAGTTGTATCTTCCCAACTAAAGTCCATGCTAGCTTCTGCAACAGAAGTAAGAGAGTCAAACTCTTGAGGAGTCAATAGAACACCCCACTCTCCTGTAGCACTTGTACCATCAGATATAGCTCTCTCAATCTTGAAGACATTCTTCAATGTAATTCCAGATGGAATTGCTGGAGAAGCCCAAGAAAGCATAACACTATTTGGCTGAGTTCCAGCAGTTGCTTCAATCTTTACAATTGGATCAATATTGAAGTTAACACTAGTTGAAATTGGAATTGTAATTGATTCTATAGTGTTGATTACCTCTGCCCCATCAAGCGCATCCATTGAAACCTTGATTTCATATTGAGTATCCAAGCTGAGACCAAGTTCTGTATAGCTTAAATCCTTTGTAAATACATTGGAGTTTGGTTCAAGTTCAATTATATTCCAATCTTTTTGCTTACTCTGCTTATATTTAATTGAGAACTTGTAGTCATATAGACTTTCGCTAGATCCAGCTTTTGATGGAATTACTGAAAACATATTCTGAACATCCCAGAATACTGTAATTCTTTGGCTAGTGCTTATTGCAGATATCGAGATATCACCAATAGTACTACCTTCTGCAAAGGTAGTTACATCAGAATAAAGAACTCTATCATGAATAGATGCAGACGAACCTAGATTCTTCATAGCAATAACAGCAAAAACATATGCTTTGTTGTTTTCAAGATCTGTCAGATCATAACGAGTATCTTTTACTGTTCCAATGAAACTGAAACCTCTTTCCTGCAATTTAGCGTAATTGACAGATGAACCATGCATTGATTCAGACGATGTTCCATAATCCTTTGATTCTATCATCCATACTTGATAGCTATCTGCATTTGCAGCTGGTTCCCAAGTAAGACGAATTTCATTGTTTTTACCGTTAGTAGCTGTAAGTGATTTTACAGCAGAAGGTGTCAAATATAATTCAGATGAATTAATTGGATCTACTGGAGGTGCTGCAGGACATGATATAAATAGGATTGCAACTAGAACCAATAGAATAGCTCTAAGATTTTTTAACATAGAATACATCCAACTTTCATAAATTTTTTTTCTCTCATAAATTAAACAGAGAGAGCTAACCTTGGATGATTCTACTGTAATAGATTTTTAATAGCAAGCATTTAAAGAACAAATCGGCTTTATTTTGTATAATAAAGAACAATTGTACAGAAAATTACATTTTAAAACTATTTGCCTTTACTTGTAATGGAGTAGATTGCCCATGTCGAGAATGCAAAAGAAATCAAGGACGAAAGGATATTCCATCCAGTAGGAAGTCCTGGAAACAATGGAATCATTGATGAAAGTAGAAAGCCTAAGATAGTCATATATGTAGCCTTTGGATATTTTTCCATTGCAGTCTTAACCAGTCCTGTTAATAAGAATACGCCAAGGACTAGCCCTACTCCAAATGGAATCAAAGGCAAGATATCCATATTTCCAACAAGAGTGAATACTGGTTCATATAGGCCAAGTACTACTAACAAATATGAAATAGAAACTCCTGGAAGGATAAATCCAACAGAGATAAACACACCACCAATAAGCTGAATCATTATTGATGAAAAACTCCAATCCATTGTTGGATTGAATATTCCTTGAGGTAGTAGCTCAATTGAATATACAACAAGCATTCCAATAAGAATGCAAAACGCATATGGCCAACTCTTTTTTGTAAGCGTTGCTTTTTTGACTATCATTGGAACAGATCCAATTATTGTTCCCAATATGAAATACATTACAGGAACTGGATAGTGTCCCATAAGATAAGTAACAGGTTTGGATGCTATTACAATTCCAAGACAAGCACAAACAAGAAATATAGCAAGATAAATAACACTTTTTAGAAAGGAACTCTTTTTCAATAGACCAGGAACGGCTTTTATTAGGTTGTCATATTCACCAAGAACCATTGCAATCGAGCCGCCAGATACTCCAGGGATAGTCATCAAAGATCCTGTGACGAAAGCCTTTATAGATGTCGTAATTCTATTTCTTGAGTTTTCCTGCATTCATTATTCCTTTATTGTTAATTCATTTGCTATAGCCAAAATAAGGGTGCACCGAAGTGCACCCAAATCATTTAGATTATGTTAATTAGTTCTTCTTCTGAGCAATAGCAGCCTGTGCAGCAGCAAGACGTGCAATTGGAACTCTGAATGGAGAACATGATACGTAATTTAATCCAGCTGCATTACAGAATGCAATTGTCTTAGGATCTCCACCGTGCTCACCACAGATACCCATAACCATACCAGGACGAGTCTTTCTTCCGAGCTCGATAGCCATCTTCATAAGCTTACCTACACCATCGAAGTCCATTGTTGCAAATGGATCGTAGTCATAGAACATCTTATCTGGATCATTTACATAGTGACCTAGGAATGAAGCAGCATCGTCACGAGAGAATCCACAAGTCATCTGAGTAAGGTCATTTGTACCAAATGAGAAGAACTCAGCTTCTCTAGCGATCTCGTCAGCTGTGATAGCAGCTCTTGGAACCTCGATCATTGTTCCGATCTCATAAGATACCTTCAACTGGTTCTCAGCAAATACCTTCTCGATCTCAGCAACTGCCTGCTTCTTACAATACTCGAATTCCTTGTAGATACCTACAAGAGGAATCATGATTTCAGGATTTACATCGATACCCTTCTTCTTAGTATTGATAGCAGCTTCCATAACAGCTCTAACCTGCATTCTCAAGATTTCTGGGTAAACAACTGCTAGACGGCAACCTCTAAAGCCAAGCATTGGGTTGAACTCGTGTAGAGCGTTGATCTTCTGAGCAATTTCCTCTGCAGAAATACCAAGCTGCAATGCTGTCTCATGTCTTGATGTGTGGTCATTTGGAAGGAACTCGTGTAGAGGTGGGTCCAAAAGTCTGATGATAACAGGAAGACCGTTCATAGCCTCAAATAGGCCTTCGAAGTCGCTTCTCTGCATTGGAAGAAGTTCAGCAAGTGCCTTCTCTCTTTCAACGAGGTTATCTGCAAGAATCATCTTTCTCATTGAAACGATTCTGTTCTCACCAAAGAACATGTGCTCTGTTCTACATAGACCGATACCTTCAGCTCCAAGCATGATAGCATGACGAGCATCCTTTGGAGAGTCTGCGTTTGTTCTAACACCAAGAGTCTTGATCTCGTTTACATATCCCATGAACTTCTTGTAGTTCTGGAAGAGCTTTGACTCACTCTCTCTCATTGAGCCTTCAAGAACCTGCATGATTTCTGATGGCTTTACAGGAATCTTCTGTGCATATACAGCACCTGTGAATCCATCGATTGCCATGTAGTCACCTTCTGAAAGAACAGTGCCATTGATCTCAAGAGTCTTCTTAACCTCATCAACGTGGATCTCACCACAACCTGATACACAAGGGCATCCCATTCCACGAGCAACAACTGCTGCATGGCTTGTCATACCACCTCGGCAAGTTACGATACCTCTGGAAACTGCCATTCCTCCGATATCCTCTGGGCTTGTCTCAACTCTAACGAGAAGAACATCTTCACCCTTGCTTGCTGCATCTTCTGCATCCTTTGCTGTGAAGTAGATATGTCCACAAGCTCCTCCTGGAGAAGCGTTAAGACCCTTTGTAGCTACCTGAATGCTTAGGTCCTTGATGATCTTTCCATCAAGAATTGGAGCAAAGAGCTTTGAGAACTCTGAAGCAGGAACTCTTGATACTGCTGTTTCCTTGTCGATCAAGCCCTCTTCTACCATCTCAACCTGGCTTCTTAGCCATGAGAAGATAGTTCTCTTACCGTTTCTTGTCTGTAGCATATAAAGCTTGCCTTCCTGGATTGTGAACTCCAAGTCCTGCATATCCTTATAATGCTGCTCAAGCTTGATTCTGATATCACAAAGCTGCTTGTAAGCATCAGCGTTTACGCTCTTCATTGTTTCTATCTTCTGAGGTGTTCTGATACCAGCAACAACGTCCTCTCCCTGAGCATTCATCAAATACTCACCAAAGAACTTGTTCTCACCTGAAGATGGGTCACGTGTGAATGCTACACCTGTACCAGATGTCTCACCCATGTTACCGAATACCATTGCCTGAACGTTTACAGCTGTACCAAGAAGACCTCTGATATCGTTCATCATTCTGTACTTGATAGCTCTTTCGTTGTTCCATGAACCGAATACTGCGTTGATAGCCTTGAATAGCTGGTACTCTGGATCCTCTGGGAAATCTTCGCCTGTAGCCTTCTTGTAGATGATCTTGTATCTCTTGATAACTTCCTTCAAATCATCAACATTAAGCTCTGTATCGAATACCTTGCCCTGCTCGTCCTTAACTGACTGCAATGCATATTCGAACTTAGCATGTGGAACGCCCATTACAACGTCTCCGAACATCTGGATGAATCTTCTGTAGCTGTCCCAAGCAAATCTCTCGTTGCCTGTCTTTTTAATCAGTCCATCCAATGAAGAAGGATTTAAACCAAGATTGAGAACTGTATCCATCATACCAGGCATTGATTGAGCAGCTCCAGATCTTACTGATACTAGCAATGGATTCTCGCCATCGCCTAGCTTTGCACCCATAAGCTCTTCAAGCTTTCTGAGGTTCTGGATAACCTCATCTCTCATACCTTCTGGATAAGCACCCTGATGCTTATCATAATAATCACAAGCTTCTGTTGTAATTGTAAATCCAGGAGGAACAGGGAGACCAATGCTGGTCATGTCTGCAAGGTTAGCTCCCTTACCACCAAGGAGCTCTTTCATGCTAGCTGTTCCCTCAGCCTTACCATTTCCAAAGAAGTAAACATACTTTTTCTTACTCATGAATAAATCTTCCTTTTTATGTTATATCCAAACGTTGATGTTACCAACAACAATGCCAACGGTCAATTAAAAAATCTATTTTGTCAGTATTTTCTTGCTAGGATATGAAATAATTAAGTGAAAATCCACAATTATGAAACATTGTTTCAAAATAATACATATATATAGGAGGAAATTGCAAAAGTCCACCAGGAACATAAGGCATGAATAAATATACAGGACAGGGATTTTAGAAGCATTCCAGTCCTGATTTTTTAGCCAATATCGAAAATATGATTAATTTGTGTATTTAA
>CAKQTE010000049.1 GCA_934276485.1 uncultured Spirochaetales bacterium
TTTGGAAGACGTTCTACTGGTCGAATGGATATTCGTAAACTGGATGGCACCCATATAAATGCATCCGCTAACTATAAAAATATAAAATTGCTTGAAAATAGCAAACATATCTTAACAGAAAGGAGTACAGGAAGTTTCCTCCCCGCTGCAAGAGGTGGGGTTTCCACTTCCTAAATATTTTATGACTAGCGCACTCGTAACAGACTTCTATGAGCTAACAATGATGCAGGGTTATTTCTTGCAAAAGCATAACCCTTTAGTCGTTTTCGATATGTTCTATAGAAACAATCCATTCCAGGGAGGATATTCAATCTTCACTGGAGTGGAAGAACTTCTGAACAAACTCGAAAACCTTTCTTTTTCCGAGGACGATATTGCTTATCTGAGAGGATTGAATATGTTTGATGAATCATTCATCGACTATCTTTCAACATATCGTTTCTCAGGAGATGTATACACATTCGATGAAGGTACACCAGCTTTCCCTGGAGAGCCTCTAATTAGAGTTGAAACACATCTAATTGATGCTCAGCTAATTGAATCACTACTTTTGAATACAGTGAACTTCCAAACATTGATTGCAACTAAAGCAAGCAGGATGGTACTTGCAACAAAAGGCCATGGTGCAATCATGGAATTTGGACTCAGAAGAGCTCAAGGTGAAGATGGCGCACATGCAGCAGCAAGAGCTAGCTTTGTTGGAGGAACAAAAGTTACATCCGACACATATGCAGGCAAGAAATATGGAATTCCTGTTGCAGGTACAATGGCTCACTCTTGGATCATGAGCTTTTCATCAGAGTTAGAAGCATTCAGAAAGTTTGCAGAACTCTACCCTAACAATTGTATTCTTCTAATCGACACTTATGACACACTTGGTTCTGGCATCGATGCTGCAATCCAAGTTGGTCTTGAGATGAAGAAGAAAGGCAAGAAAATTGGTGTCAGAATAGACTCAGGAGACCTCAACTACCTTACAAAGGCAATTAGAGAAAAGCTCGACAATGCAGGTCTTACAGATGCAACAATCTGCGTATCAAACGATCTGACAGAAGAGATTATCCTCACACTTGTAAACGATGGCGCTCCTATCGATAGCTGGGGAATTGGTACTCACCTAGTAACAGGTGGAACACAATCATCTCTAAATGGAGTATATAAACTTGCAGCAAAGGAAGAAAATGGTGTTTTCACTCCTACTTTGAAGGTATCAAATAGCTATGAGAAGACAACCAATCCTGGCATTAAGCAAGTCTATAGATTCTTTGACAAGAATGGGTCTGCTCTTGGTGACTTGATTACTCTTGCTGATGAAGATATGAATGAAAATAGAAATTACACATTCTATCACCCATTCTCAACACAGGATTTCTTTGTGATGAAGAAACAGAATTATGCAAGAGTCGAACCTCTTTTGAAAAAGAAAATCGAAAATGGTAAGAGACTATACAAAGAGTTGCCTCTTGCTGAAATTCAAAAGAACTCTGCAGAACTTCTTTCTCATTTTGATAAGTCTTACAAACGTCTTATCAACCCACATATCTACAAAGTATCTCTATCTGAGAAATTACGAAATCTCAAGACAGATCTTATTTTGGAAACAAAGAAGAAAGAAAACAAAATCTGATGTACATGGGGCTGCAATCACAGCCCCTATTATTTTTATCCAATATAATTAAATAAGAAGAATAATCTTATAGGTCTTCAACCAAATAGTCATCGATGTTCCTATCTTTGGATGAGAAGTTGATTCCAATGAGTTTTATCTTCTTTCCTTTTGATAGGAACTTATCAGCATAATGATTGGCCCTGATCTGAGAGATTGCATCGCGTGCAGTTTTGTCTTTCTTGAACTCTAGGATATATGTACAGTCCTTGCTTTCAGCCACTGCATCTATCCTTCCATGGGAGACTATCTCCTCCATCCTGATATCCATTCCTGCGGATGCAAAGACAGTAT
>CAKQTE010000050.1 GCA_934276485.1 uncultured Spirochaetales bacterium
GCGTACAGAGTACCACATAAACAAGAAAAAGTCAAGAAGAATTTACAACATTTTCATTTATTTAAAAGACTTAATTAGAAAAGTTCAGGGGTTTGTGGGCACTACAGTGAAGAACATGGGTAGTTTAGACTACTTATAAATACTGAGGCTGGACGGGCCTCAGCGGTCCAAGATGAAGTAAGACGCCTTCGGGTGCATTCATCGTTTGCAGGGCCAGAATCCAACAGGCTTTAGCCGTTGGAGTACGTCAACAGCTGAGTTTATATTAAGTGCGCCACACACTGCAAAAGAATGCAAAGTAGTAGAACGCCTCAATCATGCATCCAAGCGCTTTAAGGTCATATACTGGATCATTGCCATTGCTTTGATATTGCTTTCCGGCTTCCACTTTCATTGGAAATGCACTTGAATTTTTGCAATCCTTTCGGGTGTATTATCATATCCAATATATAGATTGAAAATATGAAAGAACTGGCTAGCAAATTTGTTGGAAAGGAGTGCATTATCTTATACAATCACAAGTACTCTTGTCAAAGGCACTATCAAGGAAGTTACAAATGAAGGATTGTTGGTTCAGCGTCCTGATAGCTTAGAGGCCATTAGCTTTGACTATATAATCAGCATTCGTGAGTGGCCTAGAAACTCAAAAGGTAAAAAGAAGACAATTTTCGAGTAAAAATGTCGATTCGCTATTTATGGGGAAGAACAAAAAGTGCAACTGCGCTAACTTTTTCTCCAAGAGGAATTGAAAATGGATCAACTCAAAATTGGAGCGTTCATCGCTAGCCTTAGAAAAGAACACAATTTGACACAGGAGGCTCTGGGTGAAAAGCTTGGAGTGACTAACAAAACCATTTCCCGTTGGGAAAATGGCAATTATATGCCAGACGTTGAGATGCTTTTAAAGCTCTCTGAGGAATTTAGTGTAAGCATAAATGAGCTTTTGACGGGAGAAAGACTTTCGAATGATGAATTCAAGAAAGCCGCTGATGATAATCTAACTTCTGCATTGGACAATAGTCTTTTTACTCTCAAAGGCAAAATCCTATATTATAAGACCCAATGGAAGAGGGCTCATCGTCTGTCAATAATAGCTTGCATTATTACTTGGCTTATCTTGGTCCTCTTGACGATAAAGCTACAACCAGTACTCATCATCATAGTTGGTGTCTTTGTTGGCCTATTATTTTATTTGGTTCAATACAATCGAATGATGATATATGTTGAGAAAAACGCTTATCGTCCAAATGAGGAAGCCAATTAGACGAACCAGTTGTGTGAATACACAAACGAACTAGACAACAGGCATTAGTGGCCAAAATACAATCGAAAGGAGCCTAAAGACAATTTCCTTCATAATTATGAAAGCATTGTGTTTATATCCATCAGGATAGATTGTGTTTCCATCAAATCTGCATATGGATTCTTGTTGCCAATCTGAATAGATATCACGTAGATATTCATTGAACTCCTTGCTTTTGATGATATAAGCAGTCTCTGTGTCTAAATTCAAGCTTCTTGGGTCTAGGTTGAATGATGCTATTACAGATATATCGTCTCCGATCACAAAGCTTTTGGTGTGTACGGAACCATTGCCAGCATATTCATAGATAGTACCAAGACGTTTGATCTTGTGTCTTTGTCTTAGGTAGTGAGGATACGCAGGTATATTAGGAGTTCCTTTAAGGGAGTTCGTGATCAATGTGATATCCCTATTCAACTCTTCTAGATCCTTTATCTGCTCAGGATAGAGGATTGTATATGGACTTTGAAGGATTATGTCTCCATGGCTTTGTTTCATCAACTCTAGAAGAGTGTCCCAAATAACTGGTTCTTTGCTACCTCTTCCCATCGGATTCGATATCATATGAATTGAATCTGGAGAAAAGAACATAGGCATTGCAGGCTCTCCAGATAGTTCTGGATGGTTTATCGTGTTCTCTCTTCCAAGACTTATTAGTTTTTCTCTATGCTCTGGTAAATCCTTTCCTTTCAGAGTCTTAACATAAGGCTCTGACCACAATAGGTCGATGTAATCAGAAAGCTCCTTGATCACTCCTTTATCTTCTTCTCCAACAATGAAGATATCACGATCAAAGACTATCCTGAAATTGAATCCATCAGGCATGAATGTCTTGTCGTTTATATTTCTTCCTCCTGTAATCAGATATTTGCCATCAACTAGCAGATATTTATCGTGAAGGCGATTGTGCCAAGTATAGGGATTGAAGTTTATTGGTTCATATAATCCAATAGTGATGTTCTCTTCATTAGCAAGCGTCTTGGCTGTCTTTCGCGCTCTTGTTGCCAATCCTCCCACAAGTCCATCGTTAATGAATCTAATCTCAACACCTCTATCGGCAGCATTCAAAAGCTCATATACAAATAAGGATGAATATACACCTTCTGAAAATGTATGGTATGAGATGTGAATTGATTCTTCTGCGTTTCTGATTAGTTCTAAGCGAAGCTTTCCTGCCTCATGTGGATCTTCCAATAGTGCAACGCATTCATTTGCATTCTTAATATCAAAATCTGGCATCTTGATATTTGATGCAGAATGAGGATGCCATAGAAAGGGTAGGTATCCAAAACAAAACACAAAAACCAGGACTATGATCAATATAAACTTATTAATGCGCTTCACAATATAAAGATAATAGGGAATGAGGAAATAGGAGTTTCTTCAAATTCCCCATTTATAGGATGTTGTGACAAAGCATCACTGTATTTTGTTTAATTATTGGTAAAAACAGTACAAAAAGAACACTTCCGATTAGTCCAAAACATTTTGTTATTAGCTGTATCGGTTTAGCTAAATTTATTCAATAAAAAGAAATAAATTTTTGTTGCCAATTTCAAAAGTATCAAGTTAATCTTCAATTGAGTGTACTCATTCAAACAAAAGGAGGCTTATTGTGAAAAAAGGACTATCAATTCTTTTCTTAGCTAGCTTGGTATTGGTGATGCTGTTTTTTTGGTATCATGTGACAACAAATCTACCCCCCCCCTTATCACGATGTAGGCCTTATGCCGACAAAATTTGCAATTATCAACTGTACAATAAGTTAGGAAAATAATATCGGCATAAGAATAGCAGTAAAATCACTTTAACCCGAATAAAACCCTTACCTGGTCATCATCCATTTCAGCCTTAAAAGTGTCCTTGTACTTATGTAGAGGATGGTGTTCATCCATTGCCTTCTCAATAGCCTTCTTCTTCATGGTGACATCGACCTTAGCATATATCTTTGTCGTCTCAGGATTCGAATGTCCAAGGAAACTGGCAATGATGTCCAATTTTATACCATTCTTGAGAAGGTACATTGCTCTTGCATGTCTAAATGCATGAGGGTTTATGTGTTCGTAGGAAAACTCAGGGTATTTGTTCTTCGCTGCTATCACATACTTATCAATGATGCGCTGCAAGTTGTCCTCGCTCATACCTGTTCTGGTACCAGCATGGGAAGAGTAGAACAGGAAACAATCAGAGCTCGAATTCCTGTGCATTTTCTTGATGTAGACGCGCAGATGCTCCATCAGACTATTGGTCAATGGTACATTTCTTACCTTGCTGCCTTTACCATGTACAGTTACTACTCCACCTTCCTTCTTGAGGTCTCTTACATCACGCAAATGTAGATTCAGAAGTTCAGATGCTCTACATCCTGTATCAAAAAGCATTGCCATCATCAACATGTCTCTGTATCCAAGTAGCGTTTTCATATCAGGCATAGAGAGAAGAAGTCCAAGTGTCTCAATATCGAAATACTTTATCTGTTCTTCTCTAAAATCTTTCTGCTCCGGTATGTTGCTGGCACCTAATGCATATGAGGAATATCCTGCATCCAACTGAGACACATAATTGAGGAAGCTCCGCAAAGCGTGTAGTTTCAGGTTTCTTGTAGTAGGACTCCAATTATGGTTTTCAGTACCATCATCAAGGAATGTCATCAGGCTCTTGCGCTCTAGATCTGGAAAGGAAAGATCTATCAGTTTCTTGCCTTTCCTTTCTGCTGTGAATGTCAGGAACTGGTTCAATGCTATCCTGTATGTAGCAATGGTCTGAGGCGATGCACATTTGTGTTTCGGTAAATAGGTTTTCATGTAATCTCTTACGAATTCAACCCATGTTCTTCACTGTAGTACCTAATAGCATCACTCTTTAGGTTTCTTTTTGGTATAAGACTTTTTGAGTTTCACACTAATCTGAGCTTCAGGAAGATTAAGACCAAGAGAAGAAAGAAGTAGC
>CAKQTE010000051.1 GCA_934276485.1 uncultured Spirochaetales bacterium
CTTCCATATTCTGCCCATTTCTTACCTGTTAGGACGAACGTAGCACCAGGCTTCTGCATCTGAACGAGCATGGCATTATAAGGTGCGAGATACGGAAAACTACCTATGAAGTCTAACATTTTTTTGAACTCATTGCTATCACGGTAGCTTTTTACCAGGAATTGCAACTCATCTATATTTTCCTTAAATTCTTTTTCTCTTGCTAGCTTCTCTTGCTTCGATAGAAAGTTATGGTATGCGTTACGAATGACATCTGGAGTTATATCTCCTAATTCATCATCCTTTTCAAATGTCACAGTTGGATAGTCCAAACTTCTCAGCATGGCATACACTGATTTACAATATGGAATAAAATCTTCATCCATATAGTCAACCAAGGCTACTGCAAAATCAATGAAGTTGCTTGTTTCCATAATAATATGCGAAGCATACTCTATTGCCTTGGGCATTTTATTTTCAAGAACTTCTCCAATTTCCATATTTTACTTTTCTGTTTTGTTATTGATACATTCTCTTCCTTACAAAGGTGAATTTTCTGATTGCTGCAGGTCTGTGAGAACCTGCCCACATTCTGAAAGCTGGCACTGTAATTCACCTATTGAATAGGTATAGGAGTAAGTCTCTCTGCATGTGTATGCTGAGAGACTACTCGTATGATTACTCCATTCAAAGAGTTATTGAGCTTTATAATTCTTCGTTTTCAATAATGTTTTCTGAAATAGGTACCAGTTCAAACTCCAGTACGGAGGCTGGTATATTACAACCTTTGAAGATGTACGAAAGTATTGAACGTTTGATATTTGTACTGCATGCAGAATAAACATAGCAATTGTCCGCAATCTTTGATCTGCCCTCTGAATCCTTTTCGTATAGATTGTTGTTCTTGGTTGCCAGATACACCATAGAGGACGGATTCTCATTATATATGAGTTTGCCTACTTGAATAAGCATATCTTTCCAAGTTGTAATGGCATGTCTCTCGTTTCTATATCTGAATCCAACGATGGTACGTCCTTTCAGTTCGTATTCATCATCTTCAAATGATACCAAATCATACTCTTTCTCCAGGGGCTGATAACTGGTTGTGATCATTGGCCATAGATGCAAGAAATTATCGAGCAGAACCTTTTGGCGCTTCAGAATCTCTTCCAGTGTCCACTTATCACAATGCTTGATATAGTTAGACAGGCGGAAAGCGGAATTATCAAAGCCGTCAACTTTATTCCCCTTTTTATCGATATATCCTTCTTTTTTCTCTTGGAAAGAGTGATTGCTATAGGATACGTTAAAGCCAGTAAGAGTGAGGTTTGCGAAAGTATGCAGGTACTTTTCGTATATCTCGTCCCAATTTTCTCCCAGGTCATGCTTCCATTGTGGAGTGAGTGTTTGAGGCATGATATGTTCTATGGTGATTCTGCCTTCCTTCATCTTCTCAACAATCATGTCATCTGCTTCTGGGCTGTTCTCATTTTCCATTCTTTCAAAGAGGAAGTATTTGTAGTTGCTTGGAATACGATAAATCTGTCTTGTTTCAAACTCTTCACTTACCTCTCTGTTGCTAGGGAAGGTTGAAGTTCCCTGTTTGTGGAGAAGGATATATGCCATAACCTGAGAATAAGAACAATTGACTGGAATACCCTTTTCTTCATGTCGCTTGTAGATACGCATGATGTC
>CAKQTE010000052.1 GCA_934276485.1 uncultured Spirochaetales bacterium
CTAAGAAGAGAGGAAGAAAGAGAACCAAGCCTCTTCCTGATCCAAGTGCACCAAAGAAAAAGAGAGGTAGACCTAGAAAGAATCCTGTTTCAGAGACTCTATAGTACAATAAATTGGGGAAGTTTTAGTAAAACAGTCTATAAAGAATAAAGGGAGATTTGCATGCGAAAGTTAATCATTGGTGATATCCATGGTATGTATGACAAGATGCTAGAGGCTCTTGAATGTGCAAGCTATGATCCTGAAAAGGATGAACTTTATTCAGTTGGGGACCTTTGTGACCGAGGATCTAACCCTGTAGAAGTCATAGACTATATCTATTCGCTTCCAAATTGTCATTTGATTCTAGGAAACCATGATTTGTTTTTGTTGGAATATCTATCTGGTAATATCAGCGATGATTCCTATAAGGTTTGGACTCGCTACAATGGAGGCGTTCCTACTGTAGAGAAGATAGAAAAGCAACCTAAGGCATGGAAGAGAAAAGTATGCAATAGATTGCTGCATACACCATTTGCAACAATGGCAGGAGATTATATTGTTGTTCATGGCGGAATCAGTGATATTGCCCAGGATTGGCCTATAGCTTCCTATGTTGACATAACGCCTGAAGAGACTGGTGTTGGAACTTTAGGCTATGAAGATTATGCGATGGAATTGACTTGGGAACGCGACTCAATCAAGGCGGCTCTTCGTGATAAAGAGCATTCTCCATGTCGCATAGATAATAGAGTGTTTGTTGGTCATACTGTCTTGAAAAGCTTCAAGCCATTTATAACAGATGATAGGAAATTCATTGATATCGATACTGGCTCTTACCTTGATAAAGGATCTATTACTGTTATGGACATGGATAGCTTGGAGTATTGGCAATCAGGTACAAAGTGATTACCTTCAACATCATTGAGAGGATCAGTACAACCAGTTAATGTCTTTTTCTGCATCCCAGAAAGGCTTTCCATCAAATATTGGTTGATTTACGTAATAGTTGACTGCTGCTTCTCCATCAGAAAACCCTTTATTAATTAAATATCCTTCGTTATCTTCAATAGCTTTATCATCACAATGATATACTACAAGCCAAAAAAGATTGTCTTTTGCATATCCTTCTGTCCAATATTTTCGATTTTTGTATGTGTATTCCAAGTCTGTTCCGTTATAAATTGTTTCTAAAAAATCATTGGGCTTCCCATTTTTCATTTTATTAAATCTCCTAGTATTGTCTTAAATCTTTTTTTCATTGCACGTGTAGCTTTTTTTGCTCTTGAACGAAAATTACCAGGGTCCTTGGTCGAGCTGAATTTTCTATCATACAAATGGTAATGTAGTATTGGTTTGTTTTTGGATCCTAAAGACGGTTCCCTGTGATATCCTAATTCAAAGTAAAGAGAGTGGTCCTTGTCATACAATCTGAGTTCTCGAAAAGAGCCGTCCGAATTTAATTGTATATAAGCATTGCTTGAGTGAGCAGAGGCAGGAAGCCCATGGACACCGTTTAAACCTTTAAGTACTTTGATTCCATTAATAGTTGCAACAGTTTCATACGAATATGGTACAACATTACCAGCAGCAAAAGATCCTCTTCCTCCCATTATCTAATACTCCTTCTCGAGTCAATATAATCGACTGATAATATATTTCCTTTCATTTCATCAAAGGGGGTTCCAAAGACAATAATTTGTTTTGGATTTAATTTGTTTAGCATTGCTGTATATCCTTTAAGAAAATTTTCTTTTGAACGCTTGCAGCCAATCATGCTAACTGATACAACAGATTCTTTTGCAACTCCATCAAAGCAAAATTGAAAGCATTTTGGCGTACTCCAGCTAATTGAGGGAATGACATGCATTCCTTTGGATTGCCAATATGCACCTAACCATCGATTTTTTGCAACATTTTCTAATTGCCTCCATAAGGGCATGTCTGCATAAAGAGAATAATCAGGGGTTAAGACAAAAGCATATTGTTGTAATTTCTTTAATGATGATTCTGGATGATTATAAATACCTTCAAAACGATAATCATCAACAAAGAAATGCACACCTCGTTTAAGGTTGTCTCCTTTATCTTTTGATCTGGTATCTGCCCAAGATATAAGGTTTATGCTATTGTTGAAAGGTTCTATTCCTTCAATAAAAGGTAATTCAAATCTTCCGACAACAGGAAATGAGTTCCTTAGGAACAGGAGACTTTCTCGCATTTGTGAACTAGTCATAAGAGTTCCTCCTTATGAAAAAATAAATATACATATTGTCCATAAAGAGCTAAGATGAAAATGCTAATCTAATCCGAGCTCTTTCGGAGAGACGTTATTGGCAACTGAATGAAGTCTATGATGTTGCCATAACGTTTTTAACAAGCTTCGTTAATGACTTGATACCAAATTCGCACATCACATAGTAAGCCTTTGTTACTCGCATAGCGTAGCCATTTTTGATAGTATTCCCAAGCGTACAGAGAGGCTTCATAGCTGATATCAAAAATCATTACAATATCAGTAGGCGATTTGCAGTTGAATTTATGAACCAATACAGGCGGTGCAAGGGCATATTTTGAAAAAAACTTCACCTCCGATTCTGCTAAATCACTATCCTCGGAATGATTTAGCACAATATGCCCAATTTCATGCATGAGTGTAGAATTAATTCTGTCATAGTGCTTAAAATCATTGTAAAAAATTTTCCAGTTTTTATTATTGTCCATGGTGCTAAATCCATCAGAACTTTTCTTCTCGAGAATTAATCGTTTTTCTTTCGAGAAATAAGAATACGGGATTAGTTTAATATTCATGCGAGTTGCAATTTCAAAACAATTGATTGGAACACATCGGATATTCAATTGTTCAAACATAGAAGCAATAATTTCTTTGATTTCTTCGTATCTTTGATAATCTAATTTCATTAATCTATAGTTCCCTGTGAGTTTTTCTAACAACATCAAGAATTTAGAGGAATCTCAACAGGGGGCTTAATCTTAAACTGCTTTGCAATCTGGTTTGCTTTCCTTACGAACTCACAAGTAATAAC
>CAKQTE010000053.1 GCA_934276485.1 uncultured Spirochaetales bacterium
ATTAAATACACAAATTAATCATATTTTCGATATTGGCTAAAAAATCAGGACTGGAATGCTTCTAAAATCCCTGTCCTGTATATTTATTCATGCCTTATGTTCCTGGTGGACTTTTGCAATTTCCTCTGGAAAGTAAAAAAGGAGGCTTCATTATGATAAAGTACTTACAAAGACGATATGCACTATCTAGAAAAGGAGCAATAGACAACATTAAAGGTATTCTATGCTGTGCATTACAAAATATTTCCTTCATGATGCCTGTATATCTATTATACTTGCTTATTGGTGAAATAATGAACAATATGTTATCCATAGATAGGCTTCCGTTCTATGTGATTGGATGTATTGTTGCTTCTCTGTTTATTGTTATTTGCACTCGTCTTGAATACGACAATACCTTCCTTGTTACATATGTTGAATCTGGAGTACGTCGTGTGGGACTGGCAGAGAAACTAAGAAAGATTCCCCTGTCTTTCTTCGGAAAGAAAGATCTTGCAGACTTAACTTCTTCAATAATGAACGACTGCGCAGTTCTTGAACAAAGTCAATCTCATTTCGTTGCACCTTTATATGGTGCTATTCTATCTACCACAATCATTGCTATATCACTGTTGTTCTTTAATTGGCGAATGGCGCTTGCCTCTATATGGCCACTACCAGTAGCATTCACTATTGTTGCATTGGCTTCCAACGTGCAGAAAAGACTCTCTTATAAAGCAACATGTGCAAAAATCGCTTCTGAAGATGGCATTCAAGAGTGCTTGGAAACCATGCCTGATTTGAGAGCAAACAATGCAGAAAAAAGATACTTGTCAATACTTGAGAAGAAAATACGTAGAGTTGAAAGCAGACTTATAAAAAGCGAACTTGGAACTTCCCTGTTTGTAGTTTCGGCAGGACTGATTCTAAGACTTGGCATTGCTACTACAACCCTTGTTGGATCCTTTCTTCTTGTAAAGAATGATTTGGATGTTCTGACTTTCTTTATGTTCCTACTTGTTGTTTCTCGCATATATGATCCACTGGAGGGAACACTACAGAATCTTGCTGCAATAATCCATACAAACAGCAATATCGAACGCATGAATGAGATTCTTGATTACCCTATACAAACCGGCAGCGAAATCTTAAGCAATAAGAGCTGCGACATCGAATTTGAACATGTCGCCTTTTCTTATCAAGATGGAGAGACTGTCCTTCAGGACGTATCATTTATAGCAAGGCAAGGACAAGTTACAGCACTCGTGGGACCATCAGGTGGTGGCAAGACTACAGTTTCACGTCTTGCAACAAGATTCTGGGACATAGACAAAGGAAAAATTACTGTAGGGGGCATGGATGTATCAAAAACAGACCCAGAAAAGCTCATGAGCCTCTACTCTATTGTATTTCAGGATGTGACACTGTTCAATAACACTATTTTGGAAAACATACGCATTGGAAGAAAAGATGCAACAGATGAAGAAGTGATAGAAGCAGCAAAGCTTGCAAATGTAGATAAATTTGTAGAAAAACTCTCTGATGGCTGGAACACAAACATTGGAGAAAATGGATGTGAATTATCAGGAGGAGAGAGACAGCGAATTTCCATTGCACGTGCATTTTTGAAAGACGCTCCTATCATCCTGTTAGATGAAGCAACTGCCAGTCTCGATGTTGAGAACGAAACTTCCATTCAAGAAGCATTGTCTCGCTTGATAAAGAACAAAACCGTCCTAATCATTGCTCATAGAATGCGTACAGTAACAGGCGCTGACAAGATTGTTGTTCTCAGTGATGGCAAGGTTGCAGAACAAGGGTCGCCTGAGACTCTTCTTGGAGAAGAAGGTATCTTTGCTCATATGGTTCAACTTCAACAGGATTGCCAAGCTTGGACGCTCAACAAAGCGTAAGCAAAGAACAAGAACTACCATTTGACATACTCCAACGCCGAAAGTAGGCTTTCACTGCTAGATAATGTAATAACGTGAATTATTTAACTTTTATTCTATTAGCCAAAAATGAAAATTTTACGATTTTGGCTAATAGAAATGATGTATAATTAAAACATGAAGTTAATCAGAAGAGACTATTATCTAGACAAAATGATAAACATAATTGGCACACCGGATGTGAAAGTCATCACAGGAGTTAGAAGATGCGGCAAGTCAAAACTACTTATGGCATTCATGGACTATGTTTCTCAAAACATAAAAAACGCCAATATCATACATATCAATTTCAACATTCCTGAATACGATGAGCTGTTAACATATCGTGAGCTATATGATTATATAAATTCAAAATACAAGGAAAACTCACAGAACTTTGTACTAATTGACGAAGTTCAGATGTGCAATGGCTTTGAAAAAGCTATCAATGGACTTCATGCATCTGAAAAATATGACATATATATCACAGGATCAAATGCTTTTCTTCTAAGTTCTGATCTTGCAACTCTATTCACGGGTCGCACTTTTGAAATCAAGGTCTATCCTTTTTCCTTCAAGGAATATATGACGTACTATGAACTAGCTGACAAGTACAATGCATTCTCATCTTATTTGAAGGAAGGAGGAATGGCAGGATCTTACCCATATAAGGATCAAGAGTCGAAATACGATTATATTGCAGATGTTTTTGATACTTTGATCATCAGGGATATTCGTCAGAAATATAAAATCAGGAATATCCAATTGATGGATAGAATCGTAGATTTCCTAATGGACAATAACTCCAATTTAGCCTCTGCAAGGAATATCACAAATGCACTAGAAAACTTGAACGAACACGTACACCATACAACGGTGTGTTCATACATGGAATATCTATGTAATGCATTTGCCTTCTATCGCATTCGAAGATATGACATTAAAGGAAAGAAATACCTCTCAACAAATGACAAATACTATCTTAGCGATCATTCATTTAGGTATGCAAAGCTCGGTACTAGGAATATGGACTATGGCAGGATGATTGAAAATATAGTAGCAATTGAGCTGCTACGTAGAGGTTACGAATTATATGTTGGTGTACTGTACAAGAAAGAGATTGATTTTGTTGCAATAAAAAGAAATGAAAAGATATATATTCAAGTATCAGACAACATCATGGATGAAAAGACATTCATCAGAGAAGTCACGCCTCTGTTACAAATCAATGATGCTTATCCTAAGATGCTGATTGCTCGCACAGGTCATGAAGAATACCAATATGAGGGCATAAAGATTATAGATATCGCAGATTGGCTACTAGGTTAATTCTATTAGCCAAAAATGAAAATTTTATGATTTTGGCTAATAGAAAAAAGGAGAGCCTTGCAATAAGAACTCTCCTTCAACATCAATAAATGTTGTTTTTATAGATTGAACTTAAAGAACATGATGTCGCCATCCTGGACAACATATTCCTTACCTTCCAAGCGATACTTACCAGCTTCCTTAACCTTCTGCTCGGATCCGTACTGGAACAAGTCTTCGCAATTATATACCTCTGCCTTGATAAATCCTTTCTCAAAGTCTGTGTGGATTGTACCAGCACACTTTGGAGCTTTTGAGCCTTCCTTGAATGTCCAAGCTCTATCTTCATCCTTACCAGCAGTGAAGAAAGTTCTTAGTCCAAGAGCTTTGTATGCAGCACGAATAAGATGATTCAAGCCTGACTCTTCAAGGCCTACTGATTCCAAGAACTCCTTTCTATCCTCTTCGCTATCGAGGGATGCGATCTCTGCTTCAATCTTTCCGCAAATTACAACAACAGGAGAATTCTCTTTCTCTGCTATCTCGCGAACAGTCTTAACATACTCGTTGTCTTCAAGGATTCCATCCTCATCTACGTTACATACATAGATAACTGGTTTTAAAGTCATCAAATGTAGATCATACACAAGTTCAAGCTCTTCTTCATCAAGGCCAAGAGTACGAGCAGGGATTCCTTCAGACAAGACTTCTTTCAATCTCTCTAGAATTGGAAGAATCTTCTCATTCTCTTTCTGAGCAGCTTTGTCAACACGCGCTGCTTTCTTAAGCTTGTCATAGCGCTTTTCGACAGTGTCGAAATCTGCAAGAGCAAGCTCAATGTTAATAGTTTCGATATCTGATGCAGGATCGATTTTATTGCTAACATGGATGATATCTGAATTCTCGAAACATCTTACAACATGTGCAATAACTCCAACTTCCCTAATGGAAGCAAGGAATCTATTCCCTAGTCCTTCGCCTTGGCTTGCACCCTTTACAAGTCCTGCAATATCTACAAATTCAACAGTAGCAGGAACAACCTTTGCTGGAGGAATAAGCTCAACAATCTTATCTAGTCTCTTATCTGGAACAGAAACGATTCCAACATTTGGATCAATTGTACAGAAAGGATAGTTTGCAGCTTCAGCTGGAGCTGATGTAACTGCAGAGAATATTGTTGATTTACCTACATTAGGAAGTCCTACGATACCACAATTTAAAGCCATTTTTATAACCTCTAACCTAGGCGAATATACCACAAAGAGAATAGTTCTTCCACCCTTGGGCCCTAGATGATAAACTATGCCCATGTCAGATGGAAATGTAATGCTTATTACAACTCGTTCTCCTGGAGAGAATGAGAGAGAATCATACTTAAAGGAACATGAGATCAGAAGCTTGATCGATACCCTTTCGCTATGCGTTGTAGCTCACCAGGCATTCACGCTAAAGGAAGAAAATACAAATACATATCTAGGCTCTGGACAGGTTGAGGAAGCTGTAGGATACGCAAAGGCTTTCGATGCAGACGAGATCATAATCGATGGATTTATCTCACCAAGGCAAGAAAAGAACCTTGAAAAGGCATTTGGTGTTCCTGTCTCTGATAGAGAAGCTGTGATCCTTGCTATCTTCTACCAAAATGCTCACTCAAAGGAAGCGCGTCTTCAGATTGAAAAAGCAGAAGCCTTATACTTAAAGCCAAGACTAATCTCCAGAGAAGCAAACCTATCGCAACAGCGTGGTGGCGTCCGAGGCGCTAAGGGAGAAGGAGAAAGAAAGCTTGAGCTTGAAAGACGTAGAATTGACGAAAGGATAAAGGCTCTCGACAAGGAAATTGCAGAGACAAAGACAATAAGGAAGACACAGCGACAAGCACGTGAGAATAATGGAATATACTCATTTGCACTTGTTGGATACACAAATGCTGGAAAGTCCACAATCCTGAATGCTGTTACAAATGCAGATGTTCTATCTGAAGACAAATTGTTTGCAACACTAGACACAACGACGAGAGCATTAAAGCTTCCAAATGGACAGAAAGTACTGCTTTCAGACACCGTAGGATTCATTTCCGAGCTACCTACTCTACTGATTGATGCATTCTCATCTACACTTGAAGAAGCGCTGAACGCAGATGCTCTTATTATCGTTGCAGATGCATCCCATCCAGATAGCCTAAAGTGCCTAGAGACAACCAAAGACACCCTTAAGCGCCTAAATGCTCTCGACAAGGTTAAGCTACTTGTAATCAACAAAATCGATGCAATTCAAAATGAGCTGTCGTATGCTCTGCTGAAGAAAGAGGACATCAAGATTGTAGAGACGAGCTTCAAAAAGAAGATTGGCGTCGACAAATTCCTTTCAGCCCTTGCATCCATCACAGACGAAGACTTTCAGGATGTAAAGCTTGAGGTTCCAATTGCAAACAAAGTAGTGTCTGAACTATCTAGAAATGGATTTCTAAGAGGTTTGGAATACAAAGAGAATTCAATCGAGGTATCTGCAAGAGTTCCAAAGTCAAGAATCCAAAGATACGAAAGCGTAAAAAAACCTTCCCAAAACTGAGAAGGTTTCGCTATCTATATCAGTAGATTAGAAGTTGTATGTAGCACCAAGACCTGCGCTTACTCCGAAGCCTACATCTGCATTCTCACCGAATGTGATATAAACACCAGGAGCAACTCTGAAATAGAGTGTTACAGGTGCATCTTCAAATGTATAAGCTAGCTTTAATGGAGCAACAACACCAAGACCAACTTCTTTAAAGTCTGTCTGAACAAAAACCTCACCACCAACAGTGAAAGGCATTGCGCCATCGAATCTGCATTCCTTTGCAACGTCTACTACTTCAAAGTTACCTGCAACTTCAATATCAAGACCTGTGCCATTGAGAACACCAAATCCAACGATTGACTCAAGGTCGAACTTACCAAAGCCATAGTTAACAACTACACCATTGTTGGTTCCAACGTTGATACCAAGAGAGAGAGCATCCTTTTTGGAAGCACCCTTTGCGTTTCCAGCGAAGATCATTCCAACAGCCAAAAGTGCTACAAGAACAAAAACCAAAGCCTTCTTCATCTAATTCTCCTTTTGCTAAGTTTTTACAATATTAAAAACAAAGCAGTTATCGAACAAATTTATATGCATTTGCATAATATTTAGAATATATAAAAACACATGATTCGTCTATGGACAATCAAAAAAATAAACAAACTACATCAGTTTGAGTTACAAATCTAACTGAAAATTCAAATAATTCTCAAAAATGGAATAAAGTTCCAAAAATTCAATTACCCCATGGACTTTGCTTAAAAAAACAACAATAATCGAACACATGGAAAAGCGTATTGTGAAAAATAGTTCACCTCTAACAGCAAGAGGTATAGCAATCGGATTAGTTGGACTCTTGATCATAACAGCGTCCTCTATGTACGTAGCACTAAGAATGGGAGCTCTCCCTTGGCCTACAGTATTCGTTACTGTACTATCAATGGCAGCACTCTCAAAGGCTAAAGGATCTACTTTGCAGGAAATCAACTGTACACATACATTAATGAGTGCAGGTGCGATGGTAGCTGGAGGTTTGGCATTCACTCTCCCTGGACTATGGATGACAGATCCAGGTGCTAATCTATCCATAATGACTATCATAGTAATCGCTGTAACCGGTGCAATTCTTGGTAACCTATTTACAGCTCTATATAGACCTGTATTCATTGAAGAAGAGAAACTTCCTTACCCAATGGGAAAGGCTTCCTATGATACTTTGATTGCAGGAAAGGAAGGAAAGGGAGCTCCTCTTTTGTTCTCTACAATGGGAGCATCTGTAATCTTCACAACTCTAAGAGACTGGTTTGGATGGATTCCTTCTGTTCTTACAGTATTCAAGGGTTCTGCACTATTTCCAGCTCTTTCAATCTGGGTCAGTCCAATGGCACTTGGAATTGGTGCTATCATTGGACCAGTGTTGGCTCTGATGTGGCTACTTGGTTCAGTTATCGGATACTACATCATCACACCAATTGGCCTTAAGACTGGACTATTTGCTTCCATGGCTGAAGCAGATATCTTCAGATCCAACCTCGGACTTGGAATCATGATCGGAACAGGCCTTGGTGTTGCTATCATGGCAATCGTAAAAGGCATCAAGAAGAGAAATACAAACAAGGGAAAGAGAGATATTAACAAGAATACCCTCATTGCTATCCTTGGTGTTTGTTTGATGAGTACAATCGTTCTAGCAATCTTTACAGAGATTACATTCATTGAAGCAATTATCTTGGTACTTGGAACATATCTTGCAGCATACCTATCAGGAATGCTCACAGGACAGACAGGAATCAACCCAATGGAGGTATTTGCAATTTTGGTACTTCTATTCATTGCTGCTATCTTCAAGCCATCATTGATCGCAAGCTTCTCAATTGCAGGAGTTGTTGCTGTTGCATGTGGTTTAACAGGAGACGTAATGAACGACCTCAAGTCAGGCTCTCTAGTTGGAACTCCTGTCAAGAGCCAGTTGATCGCAGAAGCAATTGGTGGAATCGTAGGTGCAGTAGTAGCTGCTATTTCACTTGTTGTAATGAAGAACGCATTCGGAACATTTGGAACAGCAGAGCTTCCAGCTCCACAGGCTGCAAGTGTTGCAGCAATGGCAGGCGGAATCACAAACAAGACAGCATTCTTCATCGGACTTGTAATCGGTATTGTCCTATATCTATTGAAGACACCATCAGCAACTCTTGGTTTGGGTTTCTATCTTCCAAATAACATCTCATCCATCATGGCACTTGGTGCTGTAACAATGGCAATTGTCAAAAAGTTCACAAAGGACAAGGCAAAAGCAGAGAATAATGTTAATCTTATCTCATCTGGAATGTTAGGAGGAGAAGGAATCACTGGGGTTATCATTGCAATAATCTCAATGTTTTAATTGATATGGCAACTTTATATTGCAAGACAAATGAAGAGCTAATGGATTACTTGGCTTTGGACAAAAAGTTCCAAGCCAAGATTGTATATCAAAACCTTATCAAGGGTGTGACTGACTTTAAGGATATGTCCAGTCTTCCTAAAGCTATGAGAGAGCGTCTCGAGAAGAATCACACATCAGCACTCTCTTCCACTGTTATTGCCAAAACAGAGGACGACAGCGCAATAAAGCTTGCGATCAAGCTGGAAGATAACTCTGTAATCGAATGTGTACGCCTATCAGATGGAAAAGGACGATATACAGCATGTGTTTCCTCTCAAGTTGGTTGTGCAATGGGATGTTCATTCTGCAAAACCGGCACAATGGGACTATATAGGAATCTTGAAGCTGGTGAGATCGTAGAACAGTTTGTACACCTTGAAAAACTAGGCGAGAAGATCTCTCACATAGTATTCATGGGTATGGGCGAGCCTTTTGCAAACTTCCAGGAAGTAATAAGAGCTGCAACTGAGTTCCACAACGAGGAAGGATTCAATATCTCATATAGAAAGATCACAATCTCAACTTGTGGCTTGGTTCCTGGAATCAAAAGGCTGACAGAGCTTAATCTTCCTATCAAGCTTGCAGTCTCTCTTGTTAGTGCTGAAGATGATATCAGATCCAGAATCATGAAAGTCAACAGAAGCTATGACTTGAAAGCACTAAAGGAAGCATTGATCGCATTCCAGCATAAGCAAGACAAAAGAATCACTCTTGAGTATTGCCTTCTTTCTGGCGTCAATACATCCAAAGAAAGCGCAAACGAGCTTTATCGCTTCACCAAAGGCTTGGAGTGTCTTGTTAATCTAATTCCTTGGAATCCAATCGATGAGCTTGAATACACGACTCCTTCAGATAAGGAAATCAATGCATTCACATCTGAGCTAAAGAAGCTTGGTGTTAACTACACTCTTCGTAGATCCAAAGGGAGAAGCGCATCTGCAGCATGCGGACAATTAGCTGCAAAACAAAACAATTAACATGTAGGGTCGCTCTAGATAGCGACCTTATTTTTATCACGCTCCAGAAGGAAATCCATAATATTTCTATGACGGATACCATTCCGATTGATTTGAAATAATGTGTCTGTAGACAGCACAAGTTTCTCATAATTATCTGAAATAGCCTCAAGGGGAGCAAATTCACGCTCTGTGTTTTCTGGCGCTAGAACATAACAGACTTGGATATACATTCTTTCATCAGCCTTATTTGCCACAAAATCCACTTCGGCTACTCTCTGCTTACCGATTTTCACTGAGTATCCTCTGCGTAGGAGCTCCAAAAAAACAACGTTCTCCAAAATGCCTTCAATATCATTTTTTCGATATCCTATGATAGCATGTCGAAGTCCCAAGTCCGAAAGGTAGTATTTCTCTTGTGTTTCCAATATGCGTTTTCCCTTGATGTCAAAACGTACAACTTTGTGAATTAAGAATGCGCTTTCTAAAGCATTTAGATAATTATATACGGTTTCAGTACTTATCTTACGCCCTTGACTCTTTAGAAAATCTGATATTTTCTTTGCAGAGAAGAGGGAGCCAATATTATCCATAACATAAAGAACAATACTTTCTAGAAGCGCAGTATCTCGAATATTGTTTCGTGATATCACATCCTTCAAGAGAACAGAATTGTAGATATCAGAAAGATATTGCATTATTCGTGACTCTTCCCATTTCATCTGGTGTATACCTGGAAGACCTCCAAAGCGAAGAAACGCATTAAATTGCTCCGGTATTGAAAGCTTTGACTCATCTAAGTTCTGAGCAGCAAAATCCAGGTATTCTCCAAAAGCCAAAGGATAGACTTGAATCTCAACATAACGTCCAGCAAGAAGCGTTGCCAACTCCCCTGAGAGCAATTTGGCATTAGAACCAGTTATGTAGATATCGCAATCAAAATCCACACGAAGAGAATTTATTGTTTTCTCCCACCCTTCTACTTCCTGAATTTCATCTAGAAGAATATAGACACGGCCATCCATCAATTCTACTCTAGTTGCTATTTCCTCGTATAAAGCTCGGTAGTTCCGCAATGCTTCATAACGCAAAGATTCAAAGTTTATGAAAACAATGTTCTTTTCATTAACACCGCTTTTCAATAATTCCTGTTTTGTTAATTCTAGAAGGGCACTTTTTCCACTTCTTCTCATGCCTGTTATTATCTTTATAACAGGTTTATCAATGAAGTCTCGAATGATTTTCATATATTGTTCACGATTTATCATAAAGAACCATCCTCTCCACATCATAATAAAATACCATTCGAAATATCTCAATAGTTTCTTTTATAAGAGAAACTTTTAATAAATTTCACTACAGTTTCTTGTATAAAAGAAACTTTTCAATTCAAACAATTCTAGCAAATTAGACTCTTTAAAGAATTAATTTTGCAATAAACAATTGTTTTCGAACCAAATGCAAGCTATTATATAAACAAATAATATTGCAGGAGGTAGTATGATTAACAGAGATTATTATCTGTCAAAGATGATTTCCAAGATAAACAATGGTCTGGTTAAAATCATAACTGGAATTAGAAGAGTCGGAAAATCCTACCTATTATTTGACATTTTCTATTCTTATCTTCTAAGCAAAGGGATAAAAAAAGAAAACATAATCAAAATTGCTCTAGACAAAAAGGAATTCGAAAGCCTAAGAAATCCTAATGCTTTATATGAATACATCAAGGAAAGAATCAATGATACTGAGCAATTTTACATTTTCATTGATGAAATCCAATTAAGCTACAAAGTCAGAAATGCCTCTATCGATGAATCATTAATTGCAAAAGAAGATAGAGATCTTTTATATACATATACAACATTCTATGACGTACTTAATGATTTTTTGGCTTGTAAGAATCTTGATCTTTATGTCACAGGTAGCAATTCACGATTACTTTCGAAAGATATTGTAACAAACTTCAGAGGAAGAAGTTCTGAGATATGTGTATTTCCTTTATGCTTCAGCGAATTTCTAGAATACACAAAACTTGACAAATATGATGCATGGCAGGAATATACCACTTATGGCGGAATGCCATTAGCTGTTCTTGAACAAGATGAAAAAGAGAAATCATCATACCTAAAAAGTTTATATAAAAACATATACTCGAAAGATATAGAAGAAAGATATAACATCTCAGATAATTTAGCTCTTGAAATGGTCATGAATCTCATTTATTCATCCATTGGTTCATTATCGAATCCTCATAAGATTAAAAATACATTGAAATCTACCTATGGACTTAATCTATCAGATCACACAATAAAAAATTATCTTGATTATCTTGAGGATGCATTCCTGATCAAGAAAGCGGATCGATATGATATAAAAGGAAAGGAATATCTTTCTTCCCCTTCAAAGTACTATGCAACAGACATAGGACTCAGAAATGCAAAATTGAATTTTAAACAAAAGGAACTAACTCATATCATGGAGAACATCATCTTCAATGAATTAATGCTAAGAGGATATGATGTTGATGTTGGTGTGGTAGAAGTATCGAATACAATAGAGAAAAAGCAAACAAAAACAAGGCTAGAAATTGACTTTATAGTTAACCATGGCAATGAAAGGACATACATTCAATCTGCCTTCAACATTAATGATGAAGAAAAAAAAGAGCAAGAACTAAGACCATTGAGAAATACTGGCGATTTTTTCAGAAGGATAGTTATCACAGGCAATAATGAAAAGAAATGGCAAGATGAAGACGGAATCATATATATTGGAATCATTCCGTTCTTATTAGACAAAGGCATTCTGGAATAAAAAAAACAACATTACTGCAAAATATAATCTTTGAAGAATTATTTTTGCAGTAATGCAATCAATCTTTTTTTCTAAAGACATAAATATAGGGCTAAGTTTTACCCTAGCCCCATCATAAGCATTGCCTACATTATTTTTCCAAGACAGCCTTGATTCTTCTGATTCCTGCTGAAGAAGACTGTTCCTTAAGAATTCGAAAGTGTCCCATATCTCCTGTATGAGTTACATGAGGACCTCCACATACTTCCTTGGAGAAATCTCCAATTGTATAAACAGTAACCTTCTCACCATACTTTGAATCAAAGAATGCAACAGCGCCCTGAGCTCTAGCCTCATCGAGAGTTAAAGTTTCAACTGTTACAGGAAGATCTCTCTTGATCTGTTCATTAACAAGATCCTCAACAGCCTTTATCTGCTCCTTTGTCATTGGCTCTGGATGAGTAAAGTCAAATCTCAAGCGCTCTGCTGTGATATTTGATCCCTTCTGTCCAACATGAGTACCCAATGTCTTTCTTAGAGCTGCATGCAAGAGGTGTGTTGCTGTGTGTAGAGCTGTTGTGAGCTCACTGTGGTCAGCAAGTCCTCCCTTGAACTGCTGCTCAGCTCCTGCTCTAGAAAGCTCCTGGTGCTTCTTGAATGCTTCTTCAAAGCCCTTCTCATCAACAGTGAAACCATGCTCTGCAGCAAGCTCTCTTGTCAGCTCGATTGGGAAGCCATATGTATCATAAAGCTTGAATGCGATTCTTCCACCAATTACCCTTGAGTTTCCCTTCATGAGGTTAGGAAGCATCTTCTCGAATTCCTTCTCACCCTTAGTAAGAGTCTGTGAGAACTTATCTTCTTCCTTAACAAGCTCCTCAAAGATGAAGTTTTCATTCTGAGCAAGTTCTGGATATGGTTCCTTGTATAGTGATAGAACAACCTTTGCAAGCCCTGATAGGAATGCGCCTTCGATACCAAGCTTCTTTCCATGTCTTACTGCACGTCTGATCAAACGGCGTAGGATATAGCCTTGGCCTACGTTTGATGGTGCAATACCATGCTGGTCGCCAAGAATGAATACAGATGTTCTGATGTGGTCTGAGATGATTCTGATTGACATATCATCAGTCTCATTATCACCATACTTCTTTCCACATAGAGCTTCGATAGCCTGTATAATTGGCTGGAATACCTCTGTTTCGTAAACAGACTTCTTTCCCTGAAGAACAGCTACTGTTCTTTCGATTCCCATACCAGTATCGATACACTTTCTCTCCATCTCATGGTATGTGCCATCCTTTTCCTTTACATAGCCCATGAATACATCATTCCAGATCTCGAAGTACTTTCCGCACTTACATCCTGGCTTACAATCTGGGCCACAAGCTTCTCTTCCTGTATCGTAGAACATCTCTGAGTCAGGTCCACAAGGTCCTGTCTCTCCAGCAGGTCCCCACCAGTTGTCTTCTCTAGGCATGAAGTAGATATGATCCTTGGCAATTCCAAGCTCTTCCCATCTCTTGGCAGCTTCCTCATCTCTAGGAACGCTCTCATCTCCTGCAAATACTGTTACAGAAAGCTTCTCTGTTGGGATTTCCAAAACCTTTGTCAAGAATTCAAAAGAGTATCCAATCATCTCTTTCTTGAAATAGTCTCCCAATGACCAGTTGCCAAGCATCTCGAACATTGTCAGATGGTGTGGGTCCCCTACTGAATCAATATCTCCAGTTCTAATACACTTCTGATAGTCTGTAAGTCTCTTTCCTGCTGGATGCTCTGCACCAAGAATATATGGTACAAGTGGATGCATTCCTGCAGTTGTGAATAGAACAGTTGGATCGTTTTCTGGAATAAGTGATGCGCCAGAAATCTGCTTGTGATTCTTTGAAACAAAGAAGTCAATATAAAGCTTTCTAAGCTCATCAGCTGTGATTTTCTTCATAATATATATTTCCTTATAGAATTAGCTTCGCTGTATATCCTAGTTAGTACGCCCTTTCAAGTCAAGAAAAGAGGTCCGGAGTGAGGTCATCAAAGATGACATCTTTCCTCTTTGAGGCAAAAAGACGTGAAATGTCCCTTGGAGTCTTCTCAATCTTGGCACCCATAAGAGTTCTTTCTCGTGCCCATTTATAGTTTGGGTTATCAACAAGAGAGGAAGAAACATAAGCATTTGCACCAAGCTCTAAGGCTAGATCGAATATTGCCCACCCTGGTCCTCCGTCCTTGTCCTCTGCTAAATAAACATTTTCAGATATTCCTGCAATGAATCTATTTCTTAACACCACATGCCACTTCTGGCTTTTAACGGATGGAGCAAATTGAGTGATCAACAAACCTTTTTCATATAGCTCTCCCATCAATCCCAACAGTTGAGCAGATGGACATTTTGATATTGATGATGATAGCACTCCAATTGCAGAGCCTCCCTCTTTCAAAGCCCTGGAAAGAGCAAAAGCTCCAAGACCTGTATCAAGAGGAGCAAGTACAGCACCATCAGAATGCACTATAGCTTCGACACATGCTGCCATATCACTCTTACCTTGAAGAGAAGGAAGAGGAGATCCGAGGCATGTCACTCTCTTCTTGGAAAGTAAATCCTTCTTACCTGCAGCATATAAATAATAAACTGGTTCGATACTCTTGTTGTGAGGAAACAATGGATTAGTATACGAAAGGATTGAATAATCTATCTTCTCTGAATCAAAAGCCTCTGAGATGGTCTTGTACATTGCACACAGTTCATCGTTTGTCTTTCCAGTTGCTGCATATATTGCATTTGCATAGAAAGGCAATGGAGAGGACCCATCTATTTCCAGATCTTTCATCAAAGCTAGGGCTTTCCTCTCATCCCCTAATATACTTGCTAGCGTTTCAAAGCATTTAGCTTCTTCTGCGTTACCTGTTATACCCATATATACTTGCCTCAATAATGGAATGATTACATACATAACAAGAGGAAATAGAACCTCTGCATTTAGTTCTGTAAACAAACATCTCTCTCAAATTCTATCGGTATGGTAACTCGTTTTCAACAAGAAGCAAAAAAATTATCATCAAAGTAGTTGACACATATCATCAAAACTTGCTAAATTCTCATTGTTGCGTTTAAGCAATGCCGTTTTAGCTCAGTTGGTAGAGCAAAGGACTGAAAATCCTTGTGTCCCTGGTTCGATTCCTGGAGACGGCAAATTTAATTTTAATTTAAATCGTTATGTCGTAAAGAAATGCCAAGAATCCCAATGGAAAGCTTGGCATTTTTGGTATAAATACTCCTAATTTCACTGTACACTGGTGAAAAATCGTCTATTTTTTTTGGACTCGTTCAAGTCAATATCAATTCCGAATAAAAGATAAAATGTCCGAAAATTCGGAGTATAGATATATAAGGGATAGTAGGTATAATAGCATCCGGTATTGTAACGAACACTGAAGACTTTTTGAATCCCAAAATACATCGCTCGGAACTATTACACTAGAGAAAGAAACAATTATAAAAGAGGTGTCATATATATTGGTAAAAAGACAACTCCATTCTCTTCCTTATAATCCTTTTCATGAATGATATAAGACTCTGCTAAATAGTCCTTGAATTTTGATTTGAACTTATTAAGAGAATTGAATGTATAATTCTTTCCAGATTTGACCTCTATTGGATGAATATTATGTCTACTTGTTAATGATGCCTTTGTAATCAAGAAATCTATTTCCATGGTATTTTCCGGTTTCGCATGCTCATTTCGAGAGAAATAATATGGAGTACGCCCTGTTGCAACGATCATCTGAGCAACAATGTTTTCTATTATCATTCCTTCATTTATTGCTAAATTTCCATAAAGCAATGACTTATACAACTCGGTATTCAGTGTACGACTATCTTCAAATGCCAAACTTATCAAAAGCCCGGTATCAGCCATATAACATTTTAATGAATTACCATCTCTTGTCAGGTTTAATGCCACTGTTGGTTCTAACGAATTATAAATGATATTTACAATTCGAGAATCCTTCAGCCAAAAGAAATCATCTTCCAACTTTGCATATGTCACCCCCTTTTGGATAGAAGACAATTTGAACTTTTTCTCATGCTTTTGCAGCTGAGATGGGATGTTTTGAAAGATTCTAGAACAACCTGTTTTATTGATTACATCATGCTTTTTAATGTCATTCTGATAAAGCTTAAGTATTTGACGTTTAATTGCATCAACTGCAATAAAATCATTACTTGTCACATATTCCGCTACAGCTTGTGGCATACCTCCTACAATTAAGTATTTCCTAAATAAAAACATTGCTTTTCTATGATATTCATTCCCCATGGCCTTTTTGTTCTCAAATCTTTTTTTGATAAGAGACCAAAGTGCATCTTCTCCAAGAGCCCAAAGAAACTCCTCGAAATCCATTGGATTCATTGTTAGAGAAATCTCTTCAGATGGAATCTGTATAGATTCAACATTCTCTTGAATTGAGATCAAGGACCCTGTTTCTATATAATCATAACGACCATCCTGGACGAGAAACTTTATCGCTTCTCTAGCTCTAGGAAAATCTTGTACTTCATCAAAAATGATTAAGGATTCTCTCTCAAAAAGTTCGACTCCAGAATAAACCTTTAAGAAAAGAAAGAAATCATCAAGGTTCTTTAGACTTGCTTGCAGAATTTCCTTTAATGGATCCAAGTCAGAGCCACCTTCCTTAAAATCTATTAAAACATATGACTTGTATTCACGTTCCGCAAACTCTTTTACGCTGTAACTCTTTCCAACTCTTCTAGCGCCTTCTATTAACAATGCACTTTTGCCATTTGAACACTGTTTCCAGTCTAATAATTCTTGATAAATCTTTCTTCTCATATACTTATAATATAACAACTTCATAGGGATTAAAAGAGTAAATCAGAATTTTTAAATATCAAATATTATAACAAATCAAGATTTTTAAATGTTAGATTTGACAACAAATTAGAAATTTTAATATTTATAATTAATATTTATAAACATTATTTATAATTTAAAATTATTGCTATTCCCTATTTATGTAGTTATACTTTTACAAATGCTTGTTTTTCAACAAATCATTCGTAATACAATGGAATGAGGCATTAATCGGCAACGCTTAAGAAATGAGAACAAAAATGAACAAAATGATGGATGAAAAAAATTGCGAAGAAGAGATTGCTGTAAATGCAACACAGAAATCTTCCTATGAAAAAAGAAAAGTAGGAAGGCCCCCTGCAACTATTGACAGAACAAAAACTATTAAGACATTGTCAATAAAAATGACAGACAATGATTTCATTTATTGTAATATGCTTGCAAAAGAGATGCACGAAGAAGAATTATGCGGTGCAGATGTATCTAGCCTTATCTCATATTTTATAAGTCAAAGCAAACAGAGCAACCCGCTTATTGCAAAAGCCGCAGATGCAATTTATGAATTGCAAAGCAAAAAATTCAAATAAGATATCTGGAGGATAAAAATGGAAGATTTAATTGCATTGGTAGATAATCTACGAAAATATCCTAATGAAACTACATGGATTGAATTCAAACATAATAATTACGATCCAGAGATGATTGGTAAAGACATTAGTGCACTAGCAAATAGTGCAGTTTTGGAAGATAGACCATATAGCTACATGATCTGGGGCATTCATGATAAAACACATGAATTGATTGGAACAGATAAAGATTTGCAAAACTTAAAGAAAGGTAATCAAGAGTTGGAAAGCTGGCTCCGCTTAATGCTCTCTAAAAATGCAGATTTCGAATTCTCAACTATCGTGATAGAAGGATTCAAAATTGGTATTCTAAAAATTGGAAAAGCTTTTATTCATCCAGTCTCATTTGAAAAGAACGAATACATACGAATTGGTAGCTACACAAAAATGTTACGAGACTACCCTACTGTGCAAACACAATTATGGGACCGTATCAGAAATACAAATTTCGAAGAGCAATATGCTAAAATTGACTTGAATCTAACAACAGCTCTTCAGCTATTGGACTATTCTTCCTATTTTGACATCACAAATATTCCAATGCCAACAGATGAGAAAGGCATAGCTCATTATATGATTGAAGAAAGCCTTGTCATAAAACAAGATAACGGCAAATATGCCATTTCAAATCTAGGAGCTATTACATTAGCTAAGCGACTATCTGATTTCAACAAACTAGCAAGGAAAGCTGTAAGAATTATACAATATGAAGGAAATAACAAACTTCAGATATTGAAGGAGGAAACAATCGAAAAGGGTTATGCTTCAGGGTTCAAAGATATAATCAAATACATGGAAGCAATACTGCCTTCTCGAGAAGATATTAGCGATTCATTCAGAGAAAAGAAAACTGCATACCCAATGATTGCTGTCCGCGAGTTAATTGCCAATGCGCTAATCCATCAAGATTTTTCCATTACAGGAACAGGTCCTACAATTGAAGTTTTTGGAAACAGAGTAGAGATTACAAACCCAGGCTCTAGTTTGGTTGATATAATGAGAATCATAGATAATCCACCTCGTTCACGTAACGAAAAATTAGCTGCTATCATGAGACGTCTTCGTCTTTGTGAAGAATTAGGTACAGGTTGGGATAAAATCACACTTGCATGCGAAAGCATGATGTTACCTGCTCCCAAAATCACTAAGTACAATGAAAATACAAGAGTAACTCTATTTTCTCACATTCCTTATTCTAAAATAAGTAAGGATGACAAGCTGTGGGCATGCTATCTTCATGCATGCATAATGCATACTCAAGGAGAATTCCTCACAAATTACTCATTGAGAAAGAGGTTTGGACTACCTGACACTTGTAGCGGAAGTATATCTAGATTAATCAAAGAAGCCACCAACAAAGGATATATCAAAGCTTTTGATGACAGTGCATCTAACAAGCATATGCAATATATTCCAGTATGGGCTTAATTTTATTTGCTGGTCATTTGCCAGACGCCTTGATTTTTAAGCAAAAACAACGTTTTTTAGCGAATTTCGGCGATTTTTTATTTGCTGGTCATTTGCTAAAAACAAAGGATTCCATGCAATTAATTCTCAATGCAAAACATTTCATTTCATGCGATACTGTTACGGAAACAAAAAAGGAGAATATCAAGACAATGCCAAAAGTACTGAATTACGGTTCAATCAGCATAGATATCATTTATTCTGTTCCTCACATTGTAAAGAATGGAGAAACAATCACAGTAGACAAAGTAGAGATCAGCGCAGGTGGAAAAGGTGCTAACCAAAGTACAGCCTTTGCAAAGGCAGGGCTTGAAATCTATAACGCAGGTAAGCTTGGAAAGAATGGACTTCATCTTATTGGAATTCTTAAGAGCTTCAATGTAGATACATCTCTCATGGTTGTCACAGATGATGACGAGACAGGAAAGGCTATCATACAGGTAGATAGAGAAGGAAACAATGCTATCTTCATCGCTCCTGCTGACAATAGAAAGATCACAGAAGAAGAAATAGACAACGCTTTCAAACAATTTGAGGCTGGTGACTATCTGATTCTTCAAAACGAAATCAACAATCTTGATTATCTGATCAGACGAGCTCACGAAAAAGGAATGAAGATATGCATCAATCCTGCTCCATTTGATGAGAGAATCAACAAGCTTCCATTGGAGCTTGTTGATATCATAATTGCAAATGAAATCGAAGGCTTAGGACTCTCTGGATGCAAGGAAGATTCTACATTTGATGAAATATTGGAAGCCCTTGTCAAAAAGTTTCCACAAGCTGAAATCGTAATGACAGTTGGGGACAAGGGCTCATATTATGGATATAAGAATGAGAGAATCCATCAAGACATCTTCCCTGTTGAAGTTGTTGATACAACTGCTGCAGGAGATACTTTCATCGGCTATTTCCTAGCATCAAAGCTACAAGGACTATCTATTGCAAAGTGTCTTGAATATGCAAGTAAAGCATCTAGCATTACAGTTACTAGAGTTGGAGCAATGAAAGCTATCCCAACAAAAGACGAAGTATTCTAATATTATTAGAGCTCTCAGGATCTTCCCGAGAGCTCTATTTTACTTATTCGACTTCAACGACACCATCGGCATTGACTGTTATCTTCATATCATCCTTAACGTATGACAGGAACTCTTCTCCCAAGGAATCGATTACAGGCATATCTGAATCATCTAGCCAGACATCCTGCAATATAGCTCCCGCTGCCGCAAGTGAATCTATTGGCTGAGAAAACAGCATACATGCAGGTTGACGATGCATTGCACATGCACAATACAGAACAAGGCCTCCTGTTGTAGAGCCAATGGTTGTAGGAAGACAAAGAGCCTTACCTGCCATCTGCTTTCCATATAGATCCTTGTTGTTTTGGTCTCCGCATGTTGCTTTCTTATCACCAAATTGAAGTGCTTTCTGGAAGGATGCCAATGTGTTCAGTCCACCATGAGAGACTAAAGCAGGAGCTGTAACTTCTCCCTTTGCAACTACTCTACCTTGAAACTTCTTCATACTTTGCCTCCTGTGATGATCTTTAGAATCTCATCCTCTGTGTAGTAGCGAGCAGATGTATATGTCCTGAGCTTATTGCTTGATGTAATTACAGGCATCTTCTCACTAAGAGGATTGTTCATATACATCAAAGGACAGATGTAAGAAAGAATTACGCCAGTCTTTCTGAGACGCTCTGCGTACTCACTCTTTTCAAAGTGAGCCTTTACAGCAGGTGCTGCTGTAAATACAGTTGGAATAACAACCTTGCTCTCTCCATGCTCTGAGAGTGCTTTCTCAACTCTCTCTGTCCATGATACCAATTGGTTGTAACTCATATGAGGGCATCCAATGAAGCATAGCTTTGGCTTTGCATCCTTGTTCTTCCAGATCACAGGGTACTCTCTCTTGACTCTCTCCAGCTCCTTGTCATCAATGACATAGAGATGAGCATTTTCTTTAATTAAGGAAGCACCACTTTCAACAGCCTCTGGTGTAAGATTCTCCACATGATATAGTCCAACAGCACCATTTGATGCAGTTGCTGCACCAAAGTCCTTAAGATATGTCTTTGCATCCTCATTGAGTGTTGGGAAGTATTTATCCAATCCCTTGATATAAGGAACATCAGCAAGGACCTTCATTCCAATTGCAGAGCCTAATAGCTGAGCCTCAGGCTTTTTGCTGGTCTTCACCTCCACTACCCATGTAGCTTTTCTTCCTTCGTCTGTTGTAAGACCAAAGTCTGGAACATATCCTATGATCGCTCCCATTAGGTCAATGATACCTGAGTTTCTATTGCATCTTGCACCAAGAACGGAGTTTGCATATACAACAGCAGAGCTTTCTGACCAAGAAAGCACATCTCCTTTCTTAGGAACATTTCCAACTTCATCCATGTAGCAAGTACATGTATAGGCATCATCTTTCATCAATCCAAGCTTTCCAAGCTGCTTCTCGTAGAAATCCTGTCTTGAATACATGAACTTCTTGAAGACAATATCCTGTAGAAATGATGAAGGAACGTTCTTGTCCAATGAACGAGGGTCCACTGAGAACTTCATTTGAGATACAGCATTAGCATCAATGAGTTTATCCATAAGCTCATATACAGGTCCTAGAGCTTTAAGACCAAAAGATGTAACAAGATGATTGTACTCACATGTTACCTTGATCATTCTCTTTGCACCAAAGAGTTCTCCATAGCGAACCATTGTCTCCATTACCTTGGCAAGTGTTTCGCCTTTTGATCCATTCAGGATTTCTTTCTGTTCAAATGTCAATTCCATAACTCAACCTCAGATTTTCATAGCACATTCATATGCTTCCCAGATAACGGTTCTCAAGTTTCCAATATTTGCACAGTCTCCAACGAAGTGAACCTTTCCAGACTTCTCGCCAATTGGACTTGGAATATAACCAGCGCTTGAGATCACACTATCTGCAGGGATAGTAAATTCTGTTCCATCCTTTCTGGTACATACAATTTCGTTTGGTTTTACTTCTTTTAAAGTTGTCTCTAGATATACAGGAACCTTCTTAAGCGCGAACCACTCCCTGAGGAAGGAACTGTTTGCAAGACATACACCCTTTTGTGCAACTAGGTCATCCTTCATCTCGACAATAGTTACATCCTTTCCTTCTAGAGCTAGGCCATATGCGATTTCGCATCCAGTTAAGCCACCGCCAACAACGACTATCTTAGATCCAAGCTTTGCGCCCTTTAGTGCATCGCAAGCTTCGATCATCAATTCATGCCCTGGAACGCGAGCTAGAACCCTTGCCTTTGAGCCTGTTGCAACAATAACGTGTCCTTCGAATTCGTGAGGATCCTTAACCTCTTCATGGAAATGAATCTCGACGCCAAGATCCTTCATCTGCTTTTCGTACCAGGAAAGAAGCTCTCTATGCTTACCTTTGTAGCTTTCAGCACCTGCGCATCTAAATACGCCACCAAGCTCCCCTGTCTTTTCGTGGATTATTGGCTTATGGCCTCTGAGAGAAAGAACTCTAGCAGCTTCCATTCCACCAATTCCGCCACCGATTATGTGAACAGTCTTTGGATTCTTAGTCTTAACGATCTTATGCTTTGACCACTGCATCATCTCAGCATTTACTGCACAGCGAGCTAGATGCAAGCTATCTGATAGATCCTGATCGTTAGGAACTCCTTTGTAGTGACACATATTGAAGCATCCATTGTGACAGAGAATACAAGGTCTGATGTCATCTCTCTTGCCATCAATGAGCTTAGTTACCCACTCTGGGTCTGCTAGGAATTGACGAGCAAAGCCTGCTCCATCAATCTTTCCTTCCTCAACAGCCTTTGAAGCAACCTCAGGATCCATACGACCTGCGCATACAACAGGAATATCAACAAAGTTCTTGATGTGAGCAACATAATCCAGGTTGCAGTTCTCTGGCATATAGATAGGAGGATGAGCCCAATACCATGCATCATAGGTGCCATTGTCACAATTGAGCATATCATATCCAGCATCTTGCAATAGTTTTGCAGCAATCTCACTTTCTGCCATATCGCGTCCTACTTCCGTAAATTCCTCTCCTGGAAGAGCACCAGATCTGAAACCCTTTGTCTTCGAGACAACGCTATAGCGAAGAGATACTGGAAAATCATCTCCACAAGCTTTCTTGATTGCTTTTACGATATCGGTAGCAAAACGATATCTGTTTTCCAGGCTTCCACCATATTTGTCAGTACGTTTATTGATATACTTCAAGGTAAATTGATCTAGAAGATATCCTTCATGCACTGCATGAACTTCAACTCCATCAACGCCAGCGTTTTTCAATAACAGCGCAGATTTTGCAAATGCATCTACAAGCTCTTGAATCTCATCTTCTGTCATTGCTCTAGATGGAACCTTATCAGACCATCTATTAGGACAAGGAGATGCTGATGCTGTAATCTTATCGAGATTCATGACTGGTTTTGAAAGTGTACGGAGAACCTTATTTGTATATAGCTTCTCCATCATCTCACTGATTGTGAAAGAACGTCCTAAACCAGCAGTTAACTGAACAAATAGCTTTGCTCCTGTTTTATGGAACTCAGGCATCCACTCTTTTAGGTCATCATACATCTTCTTGTTTTTATAGAGCCATTGTCCAAACATTGGATTATAAACAGGCTGACAACCAGGAAGAACAAGACCAGCGTTATTTTTCGCAACTTCCATGATGAACTTAGCTCCAGCTTTATCGAAATGGTTCTTTTCCATCCAACCCAAGAGGTTGGTTCCTCCCATTGAAGTGAGAACAATCCTATTCTTGATTTCTACGTTTCCAATACGCCATGGCGTAAAAAGGCCCTCTATGTTCTTATCCATATTTCGCCCTCCATATCTTCAGATTGTCGCACTAGAAGTCTTTAACAACAAGGATATTTAGAGAAATCTACATCATAAATTCATAAAAATGAGCCTAGAAGAAAATCCCTCTTCGTAGGCTCAAATTGAGCATTATCGATATATAAACATTAAGAAGAACCTATTGATCAGACCTTTCTGACATCAAGAATCTCATTTACAAGAGGCTTTATGATATCTATCAAGTCCTCTTCAGATATATTCTGGACCTTGACTGTACAGATGGCATTTGTAGGATCTGTTCCCATGAATGTGCCAAATGAGATTATGTCATAGCCTTTGTCAGCAAGAGCTTTTGTAATTGTCGCAATTGTTCCAGGCTGGTCTTTTACCAAAAAAGTAATTCTTGTTCCATAGTGCTTTGAACCAAAGAGCTCAAGAAGAATCTTAAACAAATCACTTTTTGAAACTATTCCAATGAGCTTTGTCCCCTCAACAACAGGAAGGCACGATAGATCTTGTTCAACCATCAATCTTGCAGCGTCTTCAATTGCGGTGTCCCTTGTAATTGTCACTACATCCTTGCTCATAAGCTTTTTAACAGTAAGCTTTGACAAGAGGTATGCCATCTCATGGATTGAGAGAGTTGAAACAGGAGATGGGGATGCATAGAGAATATCCTTCTCTGTAATGATTCCCAAAAGGTTCTTATCTCCATCAATAACAGGAAGACGATGAACCTTCTCTTTCTTCATAAGCTCAGAAGCTTCTACTACGCTCATATCTACAGTTGCTGTTACTGGATTTCTAGTCATTCTGGTTTCAATAATCATTTAGAACCTCCACAAATTTAATTGTACATTAATTTTCAGGCTTTGAAGAAAAGATTAAGCTCCAAGATAAGCTTTCTTTACATCATCGTTTTCCAGAAGGCTCGAGCCTTTGTCTTCCAGTACAATTCGTCCATTCTCCATAACGTATCCATAGTCAGAAGCAGCAAGTGCCATACGCGCATTCTGCTCAACCAAAAATACAGTTACCTTCTCTTCTTTGTTGATGATTCCAATCTTGTGGAAAATATCCTGGACAATAAGAGGCGCAAGTCCAAGTCCTGGCTCATCAAGAAGTATGATCCTTGGACTACTCATCAATGCCCTTGCGATAGCCATCATCTGTTGCTCTCCTCCAGATAAGGATCTTGTCTTTTGCTTCCTTCTTTGTCCAAGAATTGGAAAGAAATCATACATCTCTTCTTTCTTCTTCTGAATCAAGAATGAGTCCTTGACCATGAATGCACCCATATCGAGATTCTCTTCAACAGTCATATCTGCAAATACATGTCTGCCCTCTGGAACAAGTGCAATACCCTTCCTTGCAATTAAATCTGTTGTGAGCTTTTGATGCTTTGGCTGACACAACACTTCTCCATCAAGATATATCATTCCATCAGTAATAGGCTCAAGTGCAACAATGGACTTCAAAAGAGTTGATTTACCAGCGCCATTAGCACCAATTAGAGATACGATCTCTCCTTCTGATACATCCATTGACACATTTGATAGCGCTTGGATGTTGCCATAGCTAACTGATATGTTTTCGATCTTCAATAGTGACATCAGAAGTAATCCTCCTTTCCAAGATATGCCTCGATTACAGCTTTATCGTGTTTGATCTCCTCCGGAGTTCCCTCAGTGATCTTGTTACCAAAGTTCAATACTGTAATATCATCACAGATGTTCATGACAAGCTTCATATCGTGCTCAATCAAAACAACAGATACTCCTAGGTCCCTGATCTTTCTGATTGTCTCCATCAAGTGATCTGTCTCCTGAGGATTCATTCCAGCAGCAGGCTCATCAAGAAAGAGAATCTTTGGCTCTGTTGCAAGCGCTCTAGCAATCTCAAGCTCCCTTTGGTGTCCATAAGGAAGATTCTTCGCATCTTCGGTAGCAAAAGACTCAAGATTGAAGAACTCGAGCCATTTCATCGAATCTTCAAAGATCTTCGTCTCTTCATCCTTCATTCGTACATAGCTTTTTACAGCTTGAAAGAATCTATTCTTGCCACCTACTTTAAAGTGTCTTCCAATCATTACATTCTCAACTACGGACATATCCTTAAAGAGTCTGATGTTCTGGAATGTTCGCGCAATTCCCAATCTACAGATTTCATTTGAACTCTTTCCTGTGATATCCATATCCTGGAATATTACCTGACCGCTCGTGGGAGTATCGAGGCCTGTCATATTGTTAAAAAGCGTTGTCTTTCCAGCGCCATTAGGACCAATAAGACCTGTGATCAGGCCCTCTTCTGCATGAAAGTTAACATTGTTTACTGCAAGTACACCACCGAAGGCTCTTGTTAGATTCTTAGTTTCCAGAAGCATTTTTCGCCTCCTTTTTTACCTTTGGTCCATAAGAGAACTTCTCTCTTCCAAATAGTCCCTGTGGTCTCCAAATCATCATAACAACCAAGATCACACCAAACAGTACCTGTTTGAATTGAGCAGGAATTACCGAAGAAAGTCCCGTAAGTTGAGGGAAATATGAAATCAATTGAATGATGAATGCACCAACAATACATGCTGCAAAGTTTCCCATACCACCAAGAACAACCATGCAAAGTACCATAATAGATACCATGAAAGTATAAGTAGATGGTGTTACAGAAAGAACAAAGGATGCCAGGAATGATCCTGCGACTCCCGCAATGCTTGCTCCGAGTGCGAATGCCCATACTTTATACTTTGTTGTATTGATTCCCATGGATGCTGCTGCAATCTCATCTTCTCTTATTGCAACTAGCGCACGTCCCATTCTAGAGCGAGCCAAACGCTTAAAGAGATAATACGCAAGAAGAACAAATAGCCATAGGACTATCATGAAACCAATCTTCTTGTATGGATTGATCTCATAGCCAAAGAGGCTCATCTTTCCAATACCTCTTAATCCCATAGGACCATTTGTCAATGAGTCCCAGTTAATGATTACATTACGAACAATCTCACCAAAGCCCAATGTTGCAATTGCAAGATAGTCGCCTTTCAAGCGAAGAGTTGGAAGACCGATAAGGATTCCACATATAGCTGAGATCAAGACTCCCACTGGGATTGTTGCCCAGAATGACCATCCTAGCTTTACTGAAAGTATTGCAGTTGCATAGCTACCGAGAGCAAAGAATCCTGCTTGACAGAGCGAGAGCATACCCGTGTAACCAGTGATCAGATTCTGGCCAATAGCCATCAATGCATATATGCCTGTATATATAATGATTAGAAGAAAAGTACCAAACATCACACCTTCTCCTTTTCAACCTTGCCAAGAAGACCTTCTGGCTTAAACAATAGAATGATGATCAAAATTGCAAATGCAATAGTATCCTTATAGCCTTGTGGAATGCCAAATACAGCAACTCCGAATGTTTCCAGGAGTCCTAGGATGATTCCGCCTACCATTGCACCCGAGATATTTCCAATGCCACCAACAACAGCTGCAACGAATGCCTTTAGACCAGTCATTGTTCCAAGTGTTGGATAAACCTTGTAATCAAGAGCAATAAGCATACCTCCAATAGCAGCAAGCGCAGAGCCTAGTGCGAATGTCAATGAAATAACCCTGTCAGAGTTGATTCCCATCAACTTTGCAGTATCTTGGTCTAGGGATGTTGCTCTCATAGCCTTTCCCATCTTGCTTTTATCAACAAAGAGCTTTAAAGCTAGCATCATCACAGCCGATACCACCAAGATCAATATCTGGTGAGGTGTAATTACAACACCTCCAATATGAATTGGAGAGTTATCGAATGGATAGTTCAGCTTTCTTGAGGATGTACCCCAAAGCCAAGCAGCTCCATTTGAAAGGATAAAAGAGACACCAATAGCTGACAATAAAGGAGCCAGGCGCGCTGCCTTTCTTAGCGGCTTATATGCAACACGTTCAATTGTCACACCCAAAAGAGCACAAAAAGCAGCTGATGTAAGCATAGCGATCAAAAATGCTATGAATGTCCATACACCAAGAGGAGAATCGCCTCTTAATGCATCGAAGACAAAGAGTCCAATATATGCACCGACCATCAAGATATCGCCATGGGCAAAGTTAATGAACTTCAATATTCCATATACCATTGTATAGCCTAAGGCAATCAAGGCATATATTCCACCAAGGGTCAAACCATTGGTTAAATGTTGAAAGAAAACAGAGAAGGAACTCACAAACAACTCCTAATTAGAAATGCATATAGCCCCCAAAAGGGAGCTATATATAAGAAAAGCTAAAGGCTACTCAACTTTAACAAGCTTACCGTCTTTTACTGTATAAGCTCCAAGATACTCAGGAGTTGTACCATTTACCTTATAAACTCCCTGGTATGCAACCAAGTCTCCATTGTCAAGGAAGTTGATCAATCCATTTACGCCTTCGAAGTCCTTAGTCTGTGCAATTGCATCACGAAGAGAAGAACGGGTATTGTCAGATCTTGAAAGAGCATCGAACATTACATATGCAGCGTCATATCCATTGCAGGAGAATGAGTCTGGGCCTTCTCCGTACAATGATTTGTACTTTTCGTAGAAGTCCTTGTATTTCTGAGACTCTTCAACTTGTGCAGGTCCAATATAAACAACCCCATCTGTATAATCAGGAGCTAGCTTATAGATCTCTGGGTCTGAGAAACCATCACAAGAGAGGAACTTAGCTGTAACACCAAGCTGTGCAGCTTGCTCAAGAATCTGAGCCATCTCAACTGTATAGTTAGGAATGTAGATAGCCTCTACTCCACTAGCCTTTAGCTTGGTTAGCTGAGTCTTGAAATCCTTATCTCCAAGCTGAGCAGTCTCAACGTCTCCAATCTTTCCACCGCAAGCGATGAAGGCCTTGCTCATTCCTTCATACAAGCCCTGGCTATAGTCATTCTTTACATATAGAACACCGATATTCCTGTATCCAAGCTCTTGATAGAAGTAGTTACCTGCAACTTCGCCCTGAAGACCATCGGAAACAACTGTTCTGAATACATAGCTACCAATTGCTGTGATGTCCTTATGTGTTGCACTAGGAGTGATCATTGGAATTCCTTCTGCCTGAACACGCTCACCAACCGCAAAGGAAACACCTGTGAATACCGGTCCGATAAGACCTACGATCTTATCTTGGCTAGACAACTTCTCGATAGCAGCAAGACCTTTTTCTGTGCTACCTTCGCTATCCTCAATGATAAGCTCTACAGGCTTGCCATTGATTCCACCCTTTTCGTTGATTTCTGATACAGCTAGCTTAACTGCATTTGAAATTCTTATCCCGTAGTTGGCATTGTCCCCTGTCATAGGACCGATAAAGCCAATTTTGTGAGATCCTGCATCCTTGGACTCTGAAGAACCAAGAGCAAAAAGAGAACAAATAGAAGCGCATAAACACAACAAAACGAGCAAAATCTTTCTCATATATTACCTCCCATAAATTAGGTAAAGGAAAATTTGATTTACAATATGCAATAATTTGCATATTTATGCAAGAGATAATCATTTTATATTTCACAAATTTTTAAGAAATTTAAACAAAATTTTTATAACTTATTTCAAAACAAGATTTAATTTAAATTAATAGAAATATATTTTGTAATATCATAACAAAACAGACAAAATGGCCCAAATCTGTTCATGAAATATTGACTATTCCAGTAAATCCATATCAAATTAGTGAGGTTATAAAACACTTGATTATTTTTTTGTACGATAAATATAAAGGAACAAAAACAATGAACTCTAAATCATACAAGATCCTATCTTCGATAGTTCTAGTATCAATACTTGTTTTTTCATTAATAAGTTGCAGCGATCAATCATCGGCTGAAGCAGCAACAAGGAATTTGACTATCAAGCTTGAAGGAGCTAACACCCGCACAATAAGACCAGAGACTCTTACTACACCTGGCTATTATGAGTTAACACTCACCGATAGTGGAAATCCAGAAAGAACATATCAAGCCAATAGCGAAACAACAACTATCACTATCAATGATGTTCTTATCGGAAGATACTCAATTAATGTCAAAGCTTATAAGGATTCAACAAAGAGCGTACTTCTTGCAGAGGGCATGAGTACTATCGATGTAACTCCATCTGGTGACAACACAGCTCTTGTTGTTCTAAATGCACTCTCTTCTGGCGAGAATCTTACAGGAACAATAGCAGTAACATTCGATTGGTCTGAGCTTTTAACATCCACAAATACGTTATTTATGGATGCACTAAAGAACAATCAAGTAGCTATCACATTAAAGAACCTAGAAAACAACGAAACCTATAGAAAGGAAAATATCGACAGTTCTTCAACATTCTACACATTCACTGTAGATAATGTTCCAGTATCCTCTGGATTTTCTGGACAATTCGAGATCACATACACAAAAGATGCTGCTGAATATCTACTAGCTCGCATGGAAGTTGAAAGCATCCAGGTATTCTCTGGAGAGACAAGCGTCAAGACATATAAACTTAATCAAAACAATGTAATCGACTATTCGAAAGCTCCTCAAATCACTCTTACTTATGGAGAGGCTCATCCAGATAGCGAAATTCTTGTAACATGGCCTAGTGTATATGGTAACGGCAAGGACATGTTCAAGACAGTTACATTGACTATCAAGGACGAGGCTAGCTATGCCCAAACAGAGACTATCACATATCCAAACGACAATATCGCTAGTGGTCTGTCTTCCTATACATTCTCAAGCCTTACAGCCGGAACAAAATACACTGTCTCGGCTACAGCTATCACAAGCGATGGCGCTGAAGCAAACACAGCATCAGCATCCTTTATGCCAAAGGTATTTGTAGTATCTGTATCAATTGATGAGACAAATATCACATCTCCTATTTCAGTTGGGAGCACTATCACACTATCAGGACAAATTGGACCAGAGACAACTACAATAAAAGATGCAACATGGACTGTAGCAGAATCTGATGTTTTAGAACTTGTAGGGAATGCTGATGTCGCACTTCCTGCAGAAGCAACCTTCAAGGCTCTAAAGCCAGGAGAGACTACTGTAACTCTTACTGCCAAAGACCAGAACATCAACAAGGAAGATGTTTCCACAACCACAACAAAGAAGATACAAGTAAAGCTTGCTCAGCCAAGTGCGCCAAGTGCATCTACCCTATCTTCAGAAAAGCCATATTCAATTGATGTTTCATGGACACTAAATGACTATGTAGATAGCGTCCTATTATATAGAAAGGATAATGCATCATCAGACTTTACTCTTCTTGAGACATTCTCCTCTCCTGTAACTAGCTACACAGATACTAAGGATTTGAAGACAAACTCTTCATACACATATGCTATTCAGGTTAAGTCAAACGTTGGAGAATGGGCAACAAGTGAGATCTCTACAGAATCAAACGCAATCAACCCTAGTGCACCAGCTATATCGATTCAGAATGCAACACTATCTCCAAACCAAGAGATCGTATTTGCACATGCTGATTTCTCGCTTGAGAAAGGCTTTTACGTAACAGCAGAAAAAGGTGCAACACTAACTCTTCAGAACGCTGAATCACTTTCTGGCGCAACAAATTTCCAATGGATGATCAATGGCGTTAAGCAAGGCGATGCATCAAACAAATTGACAGATTTAACTATTACATATAGCACAAATGGCGTTAATCAAAATCCTCAAATGGTCAACTATGCAACTCTCTCTTGCGAAAAAGACGGTCTTAAGTATAGCGGATCAGTTGCTTTCAGAGCTTTAAGCATTGTTGATACTGGAGTTTCTCTTGCTATCAATGGCAAAAAAGAAGCAACCTTTACTGATTATGATGAAGCTCAATCTCTTACAGCAACAGTTGCTCCTATAGATGCAGACCTAAAGACAATCTGCTTCACTTCAAGCAATCCTGAAGTTGCAAGTGTAGATGCAAATGGAGTTGTTTCATTTCATCCAGAAAAGACAGGCGATGTTACTATCACAGCAACACCTATGTTCGGCACATCAGATAGCATTACAATTCATGTACTACCTGGAGCAAGGACCATTTTGAATGAAACTATCAAATATCTGCAACAACAACTCAAATACGTAGACTCAAAGGTATTCAACGAGGACTGGGATACAACTGAATCAAAAGTCCAAGAAACCTTAACCATGAATAGTTCTGAATTCCTTGCTTCAAATCCTGGATATATCTCATTGAATTCAACATTCAATCGAGTAAAGCAAGTTACATATTTTGAAAGCAACCCGATGGATCTAATCTGGAATTTCACTGTTACAAACAAAATCTACAAAGAATTCACAGTTGAAACCATGACAAATATCAAAGCAATAGCAAAGGATGGAGGTGCTGCAGGTTACTTAGGAAATGATCCTCTTTATATGTTAGGGCAGAATAATATTGGATTGTTGAAAGCAACTCCATCTGAGAAAAAATATTATGCAACTATCAACTTCAATGCAGTAACAATCAATGATGATTCTAAACGAGGAGGTTCGTTCCTTGTAACAATATTTGACAAAGAAACAAACTCTCAAATAACTCAAGATGAAATTGCATATGATGAATCTGTAAATTCGCTCTATATCAAATAGACAAAATTGCATCAAGCAGGCCTGCCTCTCAGGCCTGTTTCTTTTCAAACTCGATATCATTTCCTTCTCACAATATGTTAAAATGGCCATAATTTCGTGAATTGAGGTTTAAAAATGGAAAATTCAACTAGGGAGACATTATCGTCTCGCCTTGGATTCATCCTATTGTCAGCAGGATGCGCTATCGGACTGGGAAACGTTTGGAGATTCCCATATATCGTAGGTGAATATGGTGGAGCATTATTCGTATTAATCTATCTTGCATTCCTATTGCTGATCGGTTTCCCTGTAATGGTTATGGAGTTCTCCTTAGGCAGGTCATCAAGAAAGAATATTTCCCTTGCACTTTTGCATCTAGAAAAGAAGGGAACCAAGTGGCATTGGTATGGCCCTATCGCAATAGCTGGAAACTATCTATTGATGATGTTCTATACCACTATCACAGGTTGGCTTCTATATTATGTATTTGCATCTCTACGTGGATCATATTTTGGCCTATCGTCAGAAGGAGTTGCTGCGGTATTCACTACCCTACACCAACAGCCATTGACAATGTTTATATGGATGGCAATTGGAACCATCATTGGATTCTCCATCTGTGCAACAGGTCTACAGAAAGGAGTTGAGAAAGCATCAAAGCTAATGATGGGTGCTTTGATCGTTCTTATCTTTGTTCTTGCTATCCATTCAATAATCATCGATAAAACAAACGAAGGTTTGAAGTTCTATCTCAAGCCAAGCTTGGAAGCACTCAATTCCCATCCATTGGGTGAGATTATCTTTGCAGCTATGAGCCAAGCATTCTTCACACTCTCAATTGGTATGGGAGGAATGACTATCTTTGGCTCCTACATCAATAAGGAAAAGTCTCTCACAGGAGAGAGCATGAACGTAATTGCTCTCGATACTTTCGTAGCTCTTATGGCAGGACTAATTATATTCCCTGCATGCTATGCATTTGGTGTAAAGCCAAACTCAGGACCAGGATTGTTGTTTGTTACCCTTCCTAATATCTTTGCATCCATGGCAGGTGGAAGACTATGGGGAGTATTGTTCTTTTTGTTCATGAGCTTTGCAGCAATAACAACATTGATTGCAGTATTCGAGAACATCGTATCATATTGGATGGACAACCATGGCTGGTCCAGAAAGAAAGCATGTCTTGTTAACTGCATTGCTATAATTGTTCTTTCTCTTCCATGCATTCTTGGATTCAATGTACTATCTGGATTCCAACCTCTAGGAGATGGCACAGGAGTATTGGATCTAGAAGACTTCTTAATCTCTTCAACTATCATGCCTCTCGGCTCATTGTTGATAGTCCTCTTCTGTACTCATAACATTGGCTGGGGATTTGATTCTTTTCAGAAGGAAGCAAATGAAGGACATGGATTGAAATTCCCTTCATTCATGAGCTTCTACTGCAAATGGATACTTCCTTTGATCATCATAGTGATATTCATCAAAGGCTATTGGGATATCTTCTCTCGCTTATAAGGCTTTTGGGGCACTTCGAGCAATTTCATTAAGTTGAGAAACTTTATAAGCACATGTTTTGTGGAATTAAATGCAACCATCTTATTTGATAAGGATTGCATTTACTTTTTCAATTAACAAAAGTCTCCATCTGTTAACTAAGCAGATAATGACTATGAATAATAATAGAGTATTCTCATAAGCAAAATGAGGATTTAATGAAAGAAAAACTTTTCCTGTAAAAGCTTGCGAAAATCTAAAACAAGAAGGCGTCAGCCTTCTATGCCGCTGGGCTAGCGGTGAAAGCTCGTTGATACTGTCACCATCAGGTGTCTTGAGCGAGAAGAAGCTCCATCCAAAACATTCATGTTTGGGTGGAGAGTAGGTCACACAGTTCATATGAAAAACTATCGATTACTAGTAATAAATCCAGGATCAACATCCACTAAAATAAGCGTTTTTGATAACGAGAAGAATATATTCACGGAAAGTGTATTCCATGATGCGCCCCTACTATTAAGCTTTGGCTCAGTATCTGACCAAGCTCCAATGCGTAAAGAGGTCATTTTTAATCTACTAAAGAAACACAATATCGATATCCATTCAATCGATGTATTCATAGGTCGTGGTGGTTGTGCATACTCACAGCCTTCTGGCGTGATGACAATTGACCAAAAGCTATACGAAGAATCGAGTAGGAGGCAACTGATTAATTCAGTTACCGTCCTCTCACACCACCGTACGTACCGTCTTCAGTATACGGCGGTTCCTAAATCACATGCCTACGAACATCTTGTTGTAGGTATCTAATAA
>CAKQTE010000054.1 GCA_934276485.1 uncultured Spirochaetales bacterium
AATTGAAATAGATTATAATATAAATAACTAGCCTACGCAATATCCCAATATAAAACCCATGCCAAATAGACATGGGTCATCACAGAACTTTATGCTCCTATGTATAGTTCATCCGCACAGGTCGAAATAATTGCTTATTACAAAGAGCGTAATCTTGTTATTCCAGACATCAGTGTTGGTGGGTCTCCTGCATATAAGCTTCTGTTGCAGATACCTGAAATTACAGAAGTGCGTCCTGGTGTATATATCTTCAATGATGCAGCGTCAGTCTCCAGGGGAGGTGCTTTGTATAAAGAATGTGCTCTTTCTGTATTGAGCACTGTAATCAGTATTTCAAAAGAAGGAAAGTATGCTGTTTTGGATGGAGGCGCAAAAACATTCTCATATTGCTGTCCGGGAATAGTCTATGGCAACAAGATTCTGCATGGAGTAATGAAGGACAACACTAAAGTATGCTTATCAGGATTATCTGAAGAACATGGAATTCTAGACCTAGAGAACTATCAAGGAGACTTGCATGTAGGAGACAAAGTTGAAATCATCCCATCTCATGCATGTCCATTGGTAAATCTTGCAGATGAGATGGTACTTGTTGATGGTTCAGATGTTATTGGTCAATTGAAAGTTGATGCTAGAGGGAAAACAAATTAATGGGAGGAGTGCAAATGAGAAAGATTGAAGGAATCATTCCTGCTGTTGTAACAGCATATGATGACAAAGGTAATCTATCTGAAAAGAGACAGGAAGCTTTGTATTCACATTTGATCAAGAATGGAGTAGATGGTCTCTTTGTAGGTGGATCAACCGGAGAATGGCCTCTTCTTACATATGATGAAAGAATCATTGAAACACAAATAGCACTTGATGTTGCAGATGGCAAGATTCCTGTAATCATGCATGCAAGCTCTCTATTAATCGATGAAATAAAGAGATATATACACTGGGCAGAAGATCATGGCGTAGCGGCATTATCTGTTGTAATGCCATATTACTTTACATATAGAGAAGATGGTCTTTTGGCTTTCTTCCAACAAGCATTGGCTAATTGCTCTCTACCTGTATTAATCTATAACATCCCAGGTAATGTAAAGAATATCTTGACTCCAACTCTTATGCAGAATATTGCTGATTCTATTGATTGTGTAGTTGGTCTTAAGGATAGCTCTATGGATTATCTGAAACTACAGGAATTTATGAGTGCAAAATATTCTAGAGAACTAATTTACTTCACAGGAAATGATGCTCAAATTATTCCAGCGCTATTTGCTGGAGCAACAGGCGCAGTATCTGCAGCAGCTGGTGCATTCCCTGCTTTTGTTAAGGAAATGCATAAGGCATACCTGGATAAGAACTATGAAAAAGCAATGAAAATGCAGCAAAGTATTTTGCGTTATAGACAACTCGTTGTTTCTAATCCACCTATGTCTGTTGTCAAAGAAGCATTGAATTATCAAGGAATAAATGTTGGAAAGCCTCGTTTACCATTAAATCCACTACCTTTAGATAAGTTCCAAACCTTAGAGAATCTAATCATGGAAGGAGGGTTATTGAAATGAGTGAATCATTCAAAGATAAAGTTGCAGCACTAGGATACGAACTTCCATCTCCGCCTTCTCCAAAAGGTTCATATTTACCTGTTAGAAGATATGGAGAACTGATATTTACCTCCGGAACAGGTGCTAACATAAATGGTACACGATTATATACCGGTACAGTAGGAAAAACTGTCAGCGTAGAGGATGCACAGAAATCAGCACGCTATGCACTTCTAAATAATCTAGCAAATATCTATGCTGAAGTAGGTGAGGATATAAAGTACTTACGCGTTCTCAAACTTACTGGCTATGTTTCTAGTAGCCATGATTTTCATGAACAAGCTAAAGTAGTAAATGGTGCTTCTGATTTTCTATTTGATCTCTTTGGTGAAAACGGGCGTCATTCCAGAAGCGCTATAGGTGTTAGTTCATTACCTTTTGATTTATCTGTAGAGATAGAAATGATTGCTGTGATTGAGAAGGATAGTTAAAACATATTAAATAGATAGGTTAATAATACACTAAGAAGTGTGAATTGTAGAATTTTTTCATTCTAGTAAGCATGATTAATGATGCTTTGTAATGCAAAATATGATACTCTCTTATCTAAAGAGGGGAAGTCATGCAAAATATAGATACAATTTGTGCCATATTAGAAAGTCTAAATAAAGATTCATCAAACATCCTTAAAACTCTCATGGAGGCTTACGGGTTTTCAAAAACTACAATCAAGAGAGTTCTCGAGTTAGATTCTTCTTCGACAAATGGTATAAAGGTTTGTCGTCAGAAGTTTTTGTATAAAGAGGTTGCAAAGGGAAGCAATCTCGAAAATGAAATTCTTGATTTGCTTCAGCATGCTGTAAAGAATGAGAGGTTCTTGATTGTAACAGATGGAGAATATCTAATTGCTAGAGATACAAGATATGACCATTATCTCGACATTGAGGTATCTAAACTAGTAGAGCATTATGAGTTCTTTCTTCCTTGGATTGGTAAGGAAAAGGTAGAGGAAGAGGTTGAAAATCCTGCAGATGTTAAAGCTGCATCAGAAATGGGTAGGTTGTTCTCTGCAATAAAACAGGATAACGAATCTCTATCTGAGCGAGAACTTAATGTTTTTCTGACTAGAATACTCTTTTGTTTCTTTGCTGATGATACAGGAATCTTTGAAAAGAACCAATTTTCAGATTCAATTCGTCAAAATACTGCTGATGACGGCCATGATATGACTACATATCTTGATGGTCTTTTTGATACTCTAGATATTCCTGAAAATCGTAGAGCTAATTGCAAACCATGTTACAAACATTTTCCATATGTAAATGGAGCATTGTTCAAAGAAAAGCTTTCTATTCCTGTTTTTACAAATGTCTCTCGTAGAAAACTTCTTGAATGTTGCATGAATGATTGGTCTGGTATTTCTCCCGATATTTTTGGTTCTATGTTTCAGACCGTTATTTCAGAAGATCAAAGGCGAAGTTTGGGACAGCACTACACATCTATGCCAAACATTATGAAAGTTCTAAATCCCTTATTTTTGAATGAGCTTCATGCGGAACTTGATTCAATCAAAGATATGGCAGATGTAAATAGTCCTATCGAAGAAAGAATGAAGAAGGATAAAAAACTCGATGCTTTTCGAATAAAACTTGAGAGAATTAAAGTATTTGACCCTGCTTGTGGATCTGGCAATTTTTTGATTGTTGCTTATAAAGCACTATGTCGTTTAGAGATTGAAGCAATTCAAGAGTATTATCAGACACGTATGCCTATGCTTTCTATTCATCTAGATAGATTCTATGGTATTGAGATTGATGATTTCCCTTGTGAGATTGCGCGGCTTTCTTTGTGGCTCATACAGCATCAAATGACTCTTGAATGCAAAAAGTTTGGCATTGATACAAATCCTACACTTCCTCTTTCCTCAACTGGAAATATTGTATGTTGTAATGCATTAAGAATGAATTGGAATGATGTATGTCCAGTAGAAGAAAATGATATTGTATATGTTTGTGGTAACCCTCCATTTGCAGGCCATCAAACTAAAACAGAAAGTCAGCGAATGGATATTCAAACTGTTTTCAACAATCGAATATATGGAACTACAGATTTGGATTATGTTTCTTGTTGGTTTATCAAGGGCAGTGATTTTATCAGAGGACATAAAAACAGAAAACTAGGTTTAGTATCTACAAATTCTGTAAATCAAGGCAAACATGTAAAATCACTTTGGCCTGCAGTATTGATGGATGACGAAGAGATTTTCTTCGGCTACGAGTCTTTTAAATGGACAAACAATGCAAGCAATAAGGCTGGAGTTACTGTAACAATTATAGGTTTGAGGAATAAATGCAATGATCCTAAATATCTATATAGTGAGAGTGAATCAACATTAGTCGAAAACATTAATCCTTATTTGAGAAATGAATCAAACTCTAATGCAATAACTGCCATCCAAAGAATTCCAAAGGGACTTCCAAAATGTGGATTTGGAACAATGTTTATTGATGGTGGTAATCTCATATTATCGACTCATGAAAAAGATGATTTATTGCGAGATTTTCCTAGTGCTAATAAATTCATTAAAAAATTGATAGGTGCTGAAGAGTTTATAAAAGGAAAGGAAAGATATTGTCTTTGGATTTCTAATGATGAATTGCAAGAAGCAGAATCGATACCTTTTATTAATGCAAGATTGAACGCATGTAAAGATTATCGAGAAAACAATCCTAAAAAAGAGGGAGATGCTTATAAGAATAGAGACCGTTATTGGCAACCAAGAGAATACAGAGATGTATCAAAACCTGCAATCATTATTCCTTCTGTATCCTCAGAGCGACGAGAATATATTCCAATAGGATATCTTTCTGCAGGTACTGTTATTGTGGCTCCAAATTTTGCTCTTTATGATGCCTCTCTTTGGCTTTTTGCAGTTCTTACTTCTCGTATTCATATGGTATGGGTAAGAGCGGTAGCTGGCAAACTTGAAACTCGTATTAGATATTCCAATACGCTTTGCTATAATGCATTTCCGTTTCCATCTTTGTCAAATGAACAAAAGACTGAGTTAGAAGAAACAGCGTTATTGATATTGAAATATAGGGAGTTTGGATATGATGCAAATCATAAGAATTTGGCTGATTTGTATGATCCAGACAAGATGCCAGAAGAGTTACGAAAAGCTCATGAAGCAAATAATCTATTAGTAGATTCTATTTATCGTAAGTCAGGTTTTAAAGATGATAATGAACGCCTAGCAGAGCTCTTTAAGCGTTATAAGGAAATGGTGGGGGAAAAATAATGCACGAGATTGCAAATATTACATACAACGGAAATGGTTCTAGTGTTACTTCTGATAATCTTGGTATGAGACCTATGCAGAAGAAAGTCTATGAGAAACGCAAAGAACAATATATTCTTTTGAAGTCTCCTCCTGCTTCTGGAAAATCACGAGCATGTATGTTCATTGCATTAGATAAGCTGTATGAACAAGGCTTGAAGAAGGTAATCATTGCAGTTCCTGAAATGTCAATTGGTGCGTCATTTAAAAGGACTGACTTAGTTTCTCATGGATTCTACTACAATTGGGAACCTGATAAGGAATATAATCTTTGTTTACCTGAATCTGAAAATGGTAAGGTAAAAAAGTTCAGAGAGTTTTTAAAGAATCCAACAGCCAAAATCTTGATTTGTACACATGCAACATTACGTTTTGCTTATCAAGATTTAGGCGATCCTTCTGTGTTTGATAATTGCTTCATGGGTATTGATGAGTTTCATCACACATCTGCAGATATTGAGTCATCTCGTTTGGGAGATATGGTCAAGGGCTTAATAGAAGGTTCTAATGCACATATCTTGGCAATGACAGGATCTTATTTCAGAGGTGATGGAATACCAGTTTTAGAACCAGAAGTTGAGAATAAGTTTACATCTGTTACATTCAGTTATTATGACCAGTTGTCTGGTTATAAATGGTTGAAAACGATTTGTCTATCTTATGATTTCTATGCAGGTAGATATATTGATATCTTAGAGAAAGACTTAAATTTGGCTCAAAAGACTATTGTTCATATTCCAAATGTCAATTCAAGGGAATCTACTCAAGATAAGTACGAAGAAGTTAACAAGATCATCGATATAATCGGAGATATTCAATATGAAGATCCTAATACTGGAATCTATTATGTCAAAGCTAAGAATGGAAAGACGTTGAAGGTTGTCGATCTTGTTGATGAAACAAATAGATTTAAGCGCCAAGCTTATATTATGAATAATGCCAACGATAAGGATGCAATTGATATTATCATTGCGTTAAACCTTGCAAAAGAAGGTTTTGACTGGCCTCCATGTGAGACAATGATAACAGTTGGATATCGTGGTTCATTGACTGAGATTGTACAGATTATCGGAAGATGCACTAGAGATTATGAAGGCAAGGTGGAAGCAAGGTTTATTAATATAATTGCAGAACCAGATGCTTCAACGCCAGAAGTATCAGAAGCTGTTAATAATCTTCTGAAGGCCATTACAGCATCACTATTAATGGAACAAGTATTAGTTCCCAAGTGGAATTTTAAGGCAAAGACTCCAAAACTTATTCTTCAAGAACCAGAAACAGAAGAGGGAAGAGATATCATCGAAAATAAGTTAGAAGATTTGATATCCGCTGTTTTAACTGATAAAGAAGTTATTGAGACTATCCCTAAGAAGAATGCAGCAAAATTTATTAACAAGGCTCTTGTTCCTCGCATCATTACGGAGAAATTTCCAGATTTAAGTGAAAACGATAAGGAAGCTGTTAGACAGGCTGTTGTTACCCAAATGGTATTGAGGACTGTCAAAAATCCACCGAAGGATGATGGTCCATCTTCTGATACAAGGCTCCTTCAGTTTCCTAACAATCTATCTATTGATATTAAAGAACTTGATATAAACATGATTGATAGAATCAATCCTCTTGAAAAAGCATATCAGATTATTTCAAAAGATATCGACCAACGAACACTAAGAAGCATAAGAGCTGTTCTAGATGAAAAAATGCATCGCACTCAGGTTTTTTCTGAGCCTGAATTAAAGGTATATTCTCGATTGGGTGTTAAATTTTGGAAAGAGGAAGGAAGAATTCCTAGTATGGATTCTGAAGATCCATATGAGCGAAAACTTGGACAAGCATTGATTGCACTAAAGAAATTACAAAGAGAAAGACAAAAGAGAGGTATTTGACATGAGTGTACATTATTCAGATAGCTTTCTTGATGAGCTCTTTGCAATCCCAGAATTGGAAGAATTGCTAGAGGAAATAGAGCTTCCCGAAGACAAGAAGCCAATTGTTAGTTTTAATCCTGCAGATGATAGAGAACGAGAATTAAAAGAATGGATTGATAAGAATGGAAGGCTACCTTCTGATGATTCCAATGATCCTAATGAAGTCATTATGCATGCACGATTGGAAGCTATAGAGAGTAAAAAAACGCAATCGAATAAAGAAGAATCTGATGCAGAAGTTTTGGCGAAGATGCTTGATCAGATTGATCTGGGACCTGACTTATCAGATTTTTCTAATGTCGAGTTTGAACCAAAAACAGAAAAGGTTAAACCTGATTACATATCAAGACGTAGACCTTGTAAGAACTTCAGTGAATATGAACCCTTATTCAAGGGAGTTGAAAAAGCTATTGAGAAAAAAACAAGAAAAGTTGTACCTTTCTCTGCTTCTCAAATGAAAGAAGGGCGATTCTTTATTGTTGGTGGACTTCTTTGCTTTGTCGTCGAAATATTCGAGAAAGAGATTAATTCTTTTGGCCGTCAAGATTTCAGACTTCATTTAGTGTTTGCCAATGGAACAGAAAGCAATATGCTTTTTTCAACATTCCAAAAGATTATGTCGGATGAATTCGGAAGATATGTAGAAGAGGAGGAAATCAGTGCGGACGAATTTGAATTGGAAAATACTCCTGAAAAAGAGTCCCGAAAGTTCGAAATACCTGATATCAAATCGGGATATATATACATTTTAAAATCATTGTCAGAAGAAGATACGCTAAAACCTTTTAACGGAAACTTATATAAGATAGGTGTAACAAAAGGAACCGATCCAGGGGCGGTTCAAAAGCGTATTCAAAATGCCTCAAATGAAACTACTTATCTTTGTGCTCCTGTGAAGGTTGTCGAGCAATGGCAATGCATCAATATTAATTCTACAGCATTTGAAACATTGCTACATAATTTCCTAAGAAAAGGGCGAGTTAATATAAAAGTTAAAGGGAAAGATGGCGAATATTACAACGCAACGGAATGGTTTAATGTACCTCTAAAGGCAATTGAAGATACAGCAAGTTTGTTCTTTTCTAATGAGTTACACAATTATCGATATGATTCTAAGAGAATGGAGGTTGTCAAGAAATGAGTCGTCCAAAGAAACAGTATAAGAACTTTTCAATCAGAATGGATGAAAACATATACAATAATCTTGTTGAGTATGCAGACAAAAAAGGACAGACTCTGACAAAGGCCGTCGAACTGATATTGAAGGAGAAATTTGAGTTAGAATCTAAAGAACAAGATGATTTGAATTTATCTCATGTTTTTTGATTCATAGGTAAAATACATGAGGACTATTTGAATGATGTATGATTCTATTCTTTTTGGAAATGGTTTGACATTGAGTGCCCTAAGTGAAATTTCTAAAATTTCAACTTTGTCAGATCGACAAAGACTATTATGTAATCAAAATCAATTTATTTATGAATTCCTTTCATCTGATAATTCTGAACCTATTTGTCCAAATTTTAGTAAGATTTTTAGAGAGGATTGGACATTACAATCTGGTTATCAAAATCATTTAGATGCATTAAAAAGGTCGCTTTTTAGTATTATTACTGATGATGGAAAGACATCGTTAGATATTTTGAAGAACAAAGGTTTTGAGTCTTGGGGTGGTAATATTATTTTAGATCATTACAAAGAATTTGCACATAGTTTAGAGATTCTATATGCTTTGAATAATTTTTGGTACATAAACCTTCTAAATGAAGTAATCAACCTGAAAAAAGAAAAGAAAATTACTGAAATTATAAAGCACTATATCTATAATCTTTCAAAGTTTAGCAGAGTAATGACATTGAATTTTGATACTTTGTTTGATAGTGGAAAGAAAAGCATTGCTCATATACATGGTAAGTTTTTAAAGCATGTTGTAAATTTTGAAAAATTATGTTTTTTTAGTTTTTTCGAAGATGAGAAAAATAGCATTCCTGATGTTCAAGAGTTTTGGACAGAAAAATATAAGAAGCTTTGTCTGTCTTTGTATTATGATATCGATGTTGGCGACATTGATCCAAATTATGGTAAGGAGAGATTTGAATATACATATTTGTTTGGGACAAATGAAATTGAAAAGGGAATGCGGCTTACAAGAATCAAGCAAAAAAAAGGATTCAAAAATCGATATTACAATATGAGTTTCATTGGAAATGGGGAGATAAATCTTGGAAATCTATTAATATATGGCATTAGCTTTCAAACTTCTTCTTTGGTTCCAGATGAATTTTGGGAACAATATACTCAAGATGAGTTTCAATTTTTTAGATATATCGATGGGCATATTCTTAGAAAACTATATATAATGCAAAAAAATGGTTATGTGAATAGAATAACGTTTGCTTGTTGGAATGAAGAAGATCGAGAGCATTATGATGAGATTATTAAACTATTCCATCTCCATGCTGATGTAATAGTTCATAAAACTTTAGATTATTTTGTGGAACAAGAATAAGAATGTTTTATGTTTTGTATATATATTAAATTCATTTAGAAACGAAGGATATGCGTAATATCTCTATCCCGCATATCCATAGGTACTTTTGGAACTGGAGTTCTTCTATTTAAAGAGGTTTCTCATTTCTCTTTCAGCAGCTTCACCGCCTGCAGCCTTAAACTGTTGAACAAATGTGTCGAAGTATGATAAAGGCTTTGCACCAGTAATCATATCGAAATATGCCTGCTCTGTAAGAGTGTCGAGTGTTGCAATGTTTTCGCTGAATTCAGGGCAATTAGGAAGGATAGGCTTTGAGTATCCATTGCCAGTAACAGATTTACTAAATGTATCCTGATCTTTTCTAGCGTACTCTGTGAACTTGGCATTTGTGAAACCAAACTGGATGATTCCCTTTCTTCTGATCTCCTTACCATTCTTGAGTCTTACTGGGCCAAAATCTGACATTTCCCAGTCTTCACCTTCGATACCATATACAAGCATCATTGCAATTTCTTTGAGCAAGTACTTCATATAGAGAGTCGGATCTAATTTAATGAAAGGTATAACCTAAATTTATACTTTGTTTTTGTTCATGATGCTTTAAAGTTATAGAGGTAAAGCCTTAGGAGGCCTCTATAATGGATATTTGCCTTTTCTTTTCTGATCAACATTCATATTCCTGCCAAGGTTATGCAGGAAATAGCATCATTAGAACACCGAACCTGGATAGAATTGCCAACGCAGGTGTTTGTTTTGATAACAACTATACACCATATCCACTATGCGTTCCTGCACGCATGAGCTTGATGTCAGGGCAATTGGCATCAAGAACAGGAGTTATGGATAACTTCGGTATCCTTGACTCTTCTCGTGCAACATTTGCTCATTCATTAAATAGTATTGGATATGAGACAGTCCTTTGCGGAAGAATGCATTTCACAGGCCCTGACCAGCGTCATGGCTTTTCTAAGCGTATAGCAGGGGATATTACTCCTATATATCTAAATAGACCAACGGAAGCATTCAGAAAGGAAAGAGGCGTTCACTTAGATACTCCAACAGGAGGAGCATATGCCGTTTCCATCATTGGAGGAGGAAACTCGCCTACGTTGGAATTTGATAGGTATGTAGTACAGAATGCAATTGATTATCTGAAGGATTCATACGATAAGCCACAGTTCTTGTGTGTCGGAACATATGCGCCTCATCATCCATATGTAGCTCCCAAAGAGCTATATGATTACTATTTGGATAAAGTAGAAGCAAGTGATGAAACAATTGATTTCCCAATCTCTGAATATTACAGCAATCTCTTTGTAGATAAGAGCCCAGAGGTAGTAAAGGCTGTTAGGGCCTCCTACTATGCAATGGTAGAATTCATGGATCAAGAAGTAGGAATGGTCTATGATGCATTCCAGGATTACCTCAAGAGAACAGGACACGAAGGCGTGTTTATATATGCATCCGACCATGGGGACCACATTGGAAATAGGGGACTATATGGAAAGGAAACCTTCTATGAAGAATCATCCCATACTCCAATGATATTCATAGGAGATGGAATAGTAAAAGGAAAGAGAATAAAGGGAGCAACATCACTTTTGGATCTTGGCGCTACTATTTGCGACATTGCTAAATCTCCAATTCCAGCATCTTCTGATAGTGTAAGCCTCATAAAAGAACTTAAGGGCGAGTGCGATGATCTTGATAGAATGGTGATTTCTGAGCTTGGTGGAGCTGTCAACAAAAAGACAGGAGAAATTCCTTATGCTCAGATGGTTAAGAAAGGAAACTTGAAATATGTACGTTTCTCGACTGGAGAAGAAGCAGTTTATGATATTGCATCCGATCCTCATGAAAAGGCGAATGTTATCAAAGAGCATCAAGCTTTTGCAAAAGAGGCAAGAGCTTATTTGGATGAGCATTGTGAATCAATTGAGATAATAGAGAGTAATGCCATAAGACAGAGGAAGAATCTTGATATCACACTTAAGTGTACATTTGATTCCGATGAAAGATGGAGATGTCCTGATTGTGCTCGTCATTATCCTGAGGAGATGGTATCTGGCACAAGCAAAACAATCCCTGTTGAATGGAAATAGCTCTATTTCCCGATTAATTCTTCAGCGCCAATTTCTTTGATTTGCTCAATAATTTGCTTCGTTCTATTTACACCAAATTTTTTAAGCATACTTCCAACTTGGCGCTTGATTGTAATTTGCTCTACGTGACGCATATCAGCAATTTCTCTAATCTTATAGCCATCATAAAGCAAGCTGAGTATTTCTCTTTCTGTGATTGTTAAGGAAAGAAAGGTTTGGTAAAAAGAGCCTATGTCTTTCTTCCATTTTGAGAGCCTTAGAAACTCTTCATGAACAACCTTTCCCGCTTGAGAATCTAGGCTAATATCGTTGTTATAAGCATTGCGAATATGCTTAATTAGATTATCACAATTAGCTTCCTTGATAACATAATCAACAATGCCACTTTCAAAAGCAGATGATATCATCTGTTCTTCTTCATGGACTGTGAGGATGATGATTTTTATATCAGGATTGTTTTGCACGATTGATTGAGATGCAATACAACCTGAATTGGTTTCTTCCATTTCCATATCAAGAACTGCGATATCAGGAGAGTGCGCATTAGCTGCTGCAATCGCATCTTTTCCTGTGGCTACAGCATCAACAACTTTGATATCTTCTTGCTTTTCTAGTTGTTTGACTATGTTGTTTCTAAGGATGTCGATATCTTCGGCGATTAATACTTTGATCATTGCTTTATCCTGTTTTTAGGTAATACAACCATGAATTGAGTCATATCGTTGTTGTCGATGTTAACTTGGATATCTCCAAAATGCAACTTTACAATCTGGTTGGAATAATACATACCCAAGCCCCAATTTGAGGCGGAGTTTTTTGTTGAGGTGAATGGGTAGAATAACCTTTTTCTAACTTCCTTTGATATTTTGGGACCATTGTTTTTAATCGAAAACATAACTCTTGTTTTGTATTCGATTACATCAACAATGACCTTAGGCTCTGGAAGCTTAGAAACAGCATCGATTGCATTCTTTATAATATTGTAAAGTGCTTCACTCAAGAGCTCCTTATCTGCAATTATCATGCAATCCTTTATATTGTAGGTTATATAGTCAAAGGAGCCTTCATGTTGTATTTTCTTTTTAGCATCCTCAAGTATCTCTGTTGTAGATACATGCACCAGCGATAGCTGTACTTGGGAAAAGGACTTATATATAACATTAAGACGAAAGCGCATGGTTTTAATGAGGCTATTAAGTGTTTGAACATCCTCCTCAAGCTTTTCATGAGTTTCAACAGTTTTAAGATCTTCGTTGATTTCATTTAAAAGAACTTCTGCAACAACAATTTGGTTCTTTAAACCATGAACAAGCACTGAGGAAGTGGTTTCTGCAATCTTGGAGCCTCGTTTAATCAAGAGCTCTTCTTTTGCATGGTTATAGGTATATCGATAGTACTTCCAGTTCTGGATTAGCATAATGGAAGAGGAGGCAAGGCCACATAAAAGCACCATTGCCCAAAGATGATGGACTTTATAGCCATGTAATGGAAGTAGGGATGCAGCTTTGGGCCTAATACTACTATAATCTTGATAAATCATTACAGGGTTAAGAGTTGCAAAAAAGGTAAATACAATTGAAAGCAGGAACATTGAAAGAGCTAATGAAATGTGCCTGGATCTTACAGAAGGGATACCAATATCCTTTATTTCCAAGATGTAAGAGAGAATGGAAAGGAGGATATAGGTAAGCAAAATGATATCGCAGATGTGCATTAGTGTTCGCTGAAGCGAGTAATTATAGGAAGAGAGCAACCTAAAGACTGCAGGGTACTCGATAATAGCGACAGCAGTTACTGGTATAAGAGTCAGTATATAAAGGTATCGATGTTTAGAAAACAATACCTTGGTTCTGTAGTTAGAAACAATTGCTGATAAAAGGAAGTTTAGACAGAAGAAACAACGAAGAAAGCTCATAAGCTTTCCCATTGTTTCAAATCCCATAGGTACTGCTTTGAGCTTATTTTGCATAAATTTAGGGCCAAGTAGTAACGATTTTTGTTGTGGCGTGAAGCCCCCGGTTTTTACTACATACATCGCAAAACATAATAAAAATGCCACCATTGCCAGATATAACAGAATTGTAAACACATATCGTTTTCTAACTGAAAAAAAGAGAATAACGATAAGCGAACAAATTAATGTTATGACAATGATGGCTAGCACAGAGTCATCTCCTTACTTTACATTTTTGAATTGCTTTCTCCATGTACTCCCATTTTACAAAATCATCGATTGGAACGATAGTAGGAATTTGCTTATTGTTGTACATGCTTTGTTCCATGATTTCATAGTATTTGCGGATTGTGCCATTGTTCAATGCCTTTTCGAGCTCTGCACTGTTCATGAAGAAAACAGTACCAATTTGATCCTTCATGTTAGCAGCATCAGCGTTAACAAGATCTGCTACCCAGGTTGCAACTTGTTCTTCATGATCTTTCCAGTAATCCATGGATTTTGCAATTGCGTTAGCAAAATGTTGTACTGTTTCTGGGTTCTTATCGATATAGTCTTGGGTTGCAAGCCAAGAAGAAACAGAAGCGTATCTGTCAGAGAAATCTGATGTGCGAGCAAGAACCAAGTACTTATCACCAAGCTGTTGTTCAACAGTTACTCTGAAGCTTGCCCATACGCATACTGCATCAACTTTTCCTGCTAGAATGGATGTAACACACCCGCCCATATCCATATTGATGAAGTCGATATCATCAGTTGTCATTCCAGCTTCTTCAAGTGCGAACTTTACAATGTTTTCACCTGAAGTACCGAAGGTGGTTGCAACTGTCTTACCTTTTAGATCTTTAACTGACTTAATTCCAGAATCCTTGTTAACTACTAAAACTTCTGAGTTGCCAAGGTTTTGGAAGTAGATAACTTCTACATCACCCTTAACTGCTAGAGTAGTAGCGCCTGGTCCAATATAACCAAATTGGATATCACCACTAACCATTGCAGCGATTTCACTTGGGCCGGAAGTGAAAGGTACTGGTTCAACCTGTAAACCTTCTTCTGCGAAATAACCCATATTAAGACCGGTTGCAACAACAGCTGCTCCTGAATAACCCATGTGGTGAGCTACTTTAATCTTAACTAAATCATCTTTTTTGTTTGTAGTAGCCTCGTTAGCGCCATTAGCGAAAAGCATTGCTGCACTCAAAACGATTAATAATAAAGCTAACCCCTTTTTCATATTAATCCTCCATTGTTTTTATTTACGTACTTCCAAGTATTCCTCATATACTTGGCTCCATACGTAGTTTTTGATCTTTTGGTATTCTTCACTCATCTTTGTAGCTTGGTTACGAGGATGAGGAATATCAACATTAACGATGTCCTTGATTCTGCCAGGACGAGCAGACATGATAATGATTCGGGAAGCAAGGATTACAGCTTCATCAATATCGTGTGTGATAAATAAACAAGTTTTCTTTTCTTTTTCCCAGGTTTCCAATAAGTCACTTTGAAGTTGGGTACGTGTCTGAGCATCCAAAGCACCAAAAGGTTCATCGAGAAGAAGGATTTCAGGATTTACTGCATAAGCTCTTGCAATAGCAACACGTTGCTTCATACCTCCAGAAAGCTCTTTAGGATAACTAGAAGCAAATTCTCTAAGCTGTACCATATCAAGATATTTATCGACAGTAGCATTGATTTCTTCTTTGGTGAGCTTTCGCTTTCCACTCTTTGAATGTGGATCTGGAATCTTTTTAAGCTTTAGTCCAAATTCGATGTTCTTCCTTACTGTAAGCCATGGGAAAAGTGCATATTGCTGAAAAACTACACCTCTTTCTACGCTTGTGCCAGTAACTTCTTCTCCTTTGAAGAGTACTCTTCCTGAAGTAGGGGCAAAGAGGCCTGCTAGCATATTGAGCATAGTGCTTTTGCCACATCCTGATGGACCAACGACACAGATGAACTCATTTTCCTTAATATCCATTGAAACACCATTAAGTGCAATTACTGGACCATTTTTACCATTATATTCTTTTCTGACATTTTCAAAGCTTGCGATTGTTTTTCTTTCAGCCATTTTAAATTACTCCTCTGCGATGGTGTCCTGCCATGATGCAGCATATTTTTCTAATAATCGAACAAGCTTTTGTAAGATTAACCCTAGAACACCGATGATTAATATACCCATAAGAACAACATCCATTCTGAAATATTGGCTAGAGGATTGGATCATAACGCCCATGCCCTTTGCAGCACCTGTCATTTCAGCAGCAATGAGTGTAGTTAGCGCTGAAGAGAGTCCAAGACGCATAGCGGTAATGATAAAAGGGAAGGATGCAGGGATGACAACTTTTGTAAAGATTACAAAATCATTAGCGCCAAGTACGCGTGCGGCTTTAATCATTGTGTTATCTACGTTCTTAACACCTTGGAAAATGGTAATTGTCATTGTTAAAAAACAAGCAATGAAGATAACTATAATCTTGGACTCCTCTCCAACGCCAGCTGCTACTACTACAAGTGGAATATATGAAATTGGAGGAATGTTTTTCATGAATTGTATCCATGGTTCTACAATTGTACAAAGTGTTTTATACCAGCCAAGTAAGAAAGCTGCTGGGACTGCACAAATAAATGCAAGAGAGAAACCTGCAAGAATACGTTTCAAGCTTGCAAAGAAGTGTTTATGCAAGGCTCCAGATTGTATTGATTCAATTAAGGAATTGAAGATAGCGATTGGAGAAGCGAATACTTTTCCACCCTTAGATGATTGGCTTATAAGATACCAAACAAGAATAGCTATTGCTAAAGAAAGGAGAGAACCTGCCCAATGTGGAAGAGTTAAACCTTTCTTTTTTGTTAAATTATTGCTCATTTCGATCCTCACTAAAAATAGGATAATGGGGATTTCGAAATATCAAAGTATCAATTTATGTGATACCTTTTTAGTAGCTTACGACGTATAAGGAAGGGGAGCTGCAATAGAGTTTAGTCTAAACTCAAAGGTCTCTTTACAGATAAAGCATTGTCCAACTATTTGAAGGAAAAGCTTAAATACAATAATGATATGTTTGAGGCCTTCAATTCCGATATGGCGGCTTCTGAAGATATTTCATAAGACAACATATTATTTGATTCAGTATTTATAAAAGGATATGCGGAATATCTCTATCCCGCATATCCATAGGTACTTTTGGAACTGGAGTTCTTCTATTTAAAGATTCTTCTCATTTCTCTTTCAGCAGCTTCACCTCCTGCAGCCTTGAACTGTTGTACATAAGTATCAAAGTAAGATACTGGTTTAGCTCCTGTGATAATATCGAAATAAGCCTGCTCTGTTAGTGTGTCGAGTGTTGCAATATTATCGCTGAATTCAGGACAGCTTGGAAGAGTAAGTCTTTCATAGCCATGGCCTGTAACAGCCTTTCCAAATGCATCTTGTTCCTTTCTAGCATATTCAGTGAACTTAGCATTTGAGAATCCAAACTGGATGATTCCCTTTCTTCTGATTTCCTTACCATTCTTGAGTCTTACTGGACCGAATTCAGACATCTCCCAGTCTTCGCCCTTAATACCATAAGTAAGCATCATTGCAAACTCAGGATCTGCATAGTAATCGTTAAGCATTGAAAGTAGTGCATCTACCTTTCTAGGATCCTTAGCACATTCTGTTGTAATTGCGATAGGTCTAGAGATATCAGCCCAAGACTCTGTTCCAGAATCTCCATAAGGTCCAATTGGAGCTGGTCCAATTACAACTTCTGCATCTGGATTCAATGCTCTGAATTCCTTCATACAACGACCTAGGTTCTTTGGGTTTGTATGATCAGTGCTGTTGATGAAGTAGTGAGAAGGTTGCGCAAGGGTTACTCCAATTCTTCCATTCATGAATGCATGGGACAAGAATACATAACCACCATGGTTTTCACCTGTGATGAATTCCTTATCAATGATTCCCTTCTCATACCAGCGATGTAGAAGCTCCAAAGCTTCTTTTGCTCTTGGATGAATATATGGGAAGAATGGCAAGCCATCTTCATCTAGCTGCATTTCCTGTGTCTGTAGGCCAGAGTTAGTGCCAGCAACACATCTTAGTCCATATGCACCGAAGATTGCAGAGAATGCTCTTTCTGCCATACCTGCAGTGTCTTTAATGCCGTTGCCATCTGGATCCTGTTCTACGAATGCAGTAAGAACTGTTTCCCACTCATCGAGAGTTGTAGGAACCTCAAGACCAAGCTTATCGAGCCAGTCCTTTCTCCAATATATAGCCATTGGGTAGTTAGCAGCTGGCTGAGCAAAGCCATAATTCTTGCCATTATAGCTAACTGCGTTCCATACTCTTGGGTTTAGTTCATCTACAGCTGCTGCGTATGCTGGAGCTTTCTCTCTAATGGTTTCAATTGGAAGCTCTGCAACGATTCCGCCCTCAACGTAACTTGGAAGTAGTACAATTGGCTCAATCCAGAATGCGTCTGGCATTTCACCACCAGCGAACTTAACGTTTAGCTGTTCGTTATATTTCTGAGGATCAAGTTCCCATGAATCAATAATGATATTGTACTTTTCATTTAGAAGCTTGATGATAGGTGCATTCTGATCAACCTGAACTGCTTGTGTTTCAAGTAGAACGGTTAGATGCACTGGTCCATCATCCTTAACATCTGTTGCTTCTTTTCCACCGTTAGCAAAGACCGTTGTCATTGCCAATAGTGCAATCAATAAAGACACCAATACTCTTCGTTTCATACAGTAACTCCTTTTGTTTGTGTGTAAAACCTTGGTATATATCCATGAAACAATGGAAATATTGAGGGCACAATTAACAAAAACTTGGGAAAAATGAGTAAAAACTTGCCAATTGGGAGTTTTAGCAAGAAATTGTCATTTTTATCAAGAGAGTACTTATTGCGGTATCTCTAGGGCGGGGTTATCATGCAACGTGTGTGTAAATCCAAATAGCATTTCTATTATGGTTGGTAAACACTTTGGAGGATTTACACATGGATATTCTATCTGACGAACGCTTGATCGATGATGAGTTCTTGTTCTCAGCTTTTGATTATAAAGTAGCGGGGCTAGAAAAGGCAGGCGAGCTATATATAGCTGGGAAATATGATGATGCTAAGAAGAGTATCGTCAACTATTTCAGAACAAGAAACAACGTAACATATTTCTTTGATTATCGTGGATTGCCATTGAAGAAAGTAAAGGATGAAGAGATTCCATTCTCGTTCCAGTCATCTGTTGGCTTAACTTCATCTATTAAGGAATTTGCACTTAGTGCTGGTGAAAAGCTGATGAACAACATCTATGTTCTTCCTGGACACAGAGGGGAAGTAGACCTAGGGCCAAACCTGGAGAATGAGATTCATTTCAATGTCTATACAGATACTGGCAAAAAGCATAGAGGAACTATGTCTATGTTCTCTCGTGGCCAGTTCTTTGAGTATCTTGCTTTCTTATATCATGAGACTGGAGATAGGAAGGTTCTTAGTAAATACGAAGAACTTCTTAAATTCTTCTTTGATAAATATCCACTTGTTGTAGAAGACTTCTCAATGGATGTTATACATATACAGATGACAGAAGATAGAGATGTCATGAACATATCATGGCTAGCTTCCGTCTTTACTGGCATGCTTTATTTCCAAGCAACATACGAGTTGGATTACCATGTTGTATTCGAGATGTTGAAGCATATGTATTTTCTTATGCTTCAGCTTCGTAGATACGATGATGATACATTCCGTCCATTTAACTACAACTTCTTTGAGCGTGGTGTTGCGCCATATATGTTTGCTGTTCTATACCCAGAGTTTCCTGAGATTAAATATATGAAGAAACGTGGCGCTGCAATGTCCCTAAGGCATATCAAGGAAGACTTCAACATAGATGGTGGATTCAATGAACACTCTCTTGCTTATTGGTATGGTGCAACAGTCTCGGAGATGCTCTACAGAGTTGTGTTCATTGCAAAACTCAATAATGAACCTTTGTTGGATGAAGATGCATACAACATTGTTAATAGGACATTCTCTCTATTTGCAACATTGGATACGAATGGAAAGTTCCTTCCATCTATAGGAGATGGAAAAGGTCCTCGTATTGATCCAATTCTAATGCTTGGTTCTGTGATGATAGATAACAAGGAGTGCAAAGAGCTCTATGAATATAGATGCAAGAATGGAGAATATCCTAAACATATAACCAAGTATTATGCTAATACAAACACAGGTTTTGTTATTGGCAAATCCGGTGTTGATAGCTCAGCCAATGCATTCTATATGCTTGCTAAAGTTGATAGTGGAACATCAGGTCATAATCATATGGATATGCTATCGATGGATATAAAACTAAGAGGTGAGTGGTTTGTATCAGAACCATACTCTGGTTTTTTATATAGCAAATATAGAATGAACTCCATTCAGCGTGGTTATTGCTACAATATGGATTCCCATAACACAGTGCTTTGTTATGGAGAGCCAATCGTTAGTTGGGATAAGCTTGCGAACAAGTCTGGTACATTCCGTCCAGATGCACACGTTAATGAGTTCAAGAAATACAAAGACGGAATGTACGTCTCTGGATATCACTATGGATATACATTCTGTTCACACACTCGAAGTGTTCTTTTCTCAGATAACGGTACAATGATAGTTCGTGATGTTGTTGGTAGAGGCAATAGACTTTCTCGTCCTCATATCCAAAGATGGAACCTGGAGCCAGGTGTGAATGTAGTTCTGTTTGATGCTAAGGCTGTGCTTCTTTCTAAAGGGGACAATGAACCTCCTCGACCCAAGGGTCGAGGTATCGGAAGCCTAGCGGCTTCACCATCTTGTATAGATTTTGGCCTACATGCCAAAATCTAGCTCAGGTTGCGATTCATATAGTTTCTTGTAAGAATCC
>CAKQTE010000055.1 GCA_934276485.1 uncultured Spirochaetales bacterium
AGGCTACAAATGGTAACGGTGAATGGATTACCCTGAACACTACGAAAAAGCTAAGAGATACTTTTAATAAACTAGGCGTTTCATTAGCCTAAAAGTCTATACAACACTTTTTGGGAGTTTAATTTAAGTGATGAATTTTGTTCAAAACTCATCAATTTAAGATAGTTTTTCATCAATATTTACATATGATACCTAGAGTTAGTTTCATATACTTCAACTAAAAGGGCAGAAAAAGGGAAAAACTGTTCATTTTTCTGTAAAAAAAGGAGAAATTAATATGAGACCTTTCTCAATGAAGGACAAGCTTGGTTACACACTAGGTGACCTTGGATGCTGCTTTACTGAGCAGTATCGTGCAATGTACTTGGCAGTATTCTACACTTTGATTCTACAAGTCAATCCATTCCATGTTGGTATCTTGATGTTGATCACCAAGATCTGGGACGCAGTAAATGACCCAATCATTGGAGCAATCGTAGACTCCAGAAAAGCAACCAAGAGTGGAAAGTTCATTCCATGGATTCGCTGTTTCTCATTTCCAATGGCAGTCCTTTGCGTATTGGGCTTTGCAAATGTAAGCAATTTGGCTTACGGCTTGCGCTTGGCTTATATGTTCATCACATATGTATTGTACGAGGCTCTATACACATGTGTTAACGTTCCATTTGGAACACTATCAAGTGTTATGACAGATGATGTTAGCCAGCGTACAGCTCTTTCACGCTATCGCAGCTTGGGTGGAACTATCTTCATGACTGTTATGGTTATGGTTGGTCCTTTGTTCCTATATGTAGACAACAAGCCAGTTGCTGGACGCTTTTTCATGCTTGCTTGTATCTGTGCTCTTCTTGGATTTTTATGTCTTCAGATCACTTGTGTTTGGTGTAAGGAGCGTGTAATTGTTCCTGCTCGTCCAAAAGGAGAGAAGCTTAATTATCTTAAGGTCTTGAAAGAGATCAGCAAGAACAAGGCACTACTTGGTGTTATGTTCTTTAGCTTGACAGGTATGATCGGTGCTTCCATTGTAAATGGACTCAATACATACCTTTATAAGGATTACTTCGGCAACGTTAAGATTCAGGCTGTTTCTGGTATGTTGAGTGTACTTTATGCAGTAATCTCATTTGCTATCACTCAGCCATTTGCTAACAAGTTCGGAAAGAAGGAATGGTGTTGCATGGGTGCTGGTTTTGCAGCTGTTGTATTTGCAGTATTGTTCTTTGTTCCAGTTCACAACCCAATCCTATTTATCGTAATCAACGGTATCTGTTACCTAGGTGCATCAGGTATGCAGGTTCTTATTTGGGCTATGGTAAATGACGCTATCGACTATCATGAATTGCAGACAGGGGAACGTAACGAAGGTATCGTATATTCCACATACTCTTTCTTCCGTAAGCTTGCTAGTGCGATTTCAGGAAGCCTCTCTAGCTTCGTACTAGGTTTCATTGGTTACAATGTTACAGCAGGAGCAGTACAGACAGAAGCTGTAGTACAGTCCATATGGAAGAGCTATACAGGAATTTATGTACTTGGATATGGTGTAGCTGTTGCAATTTTGTTCTTTGTATATCCACTTTCAAAGAAGAAGACTGCTGAGATGCTTGAGGAGCTCAAGACTCGCCGTGCTGCAACAGTAAAAGGATAATATATGCAGATTTTACAGGTAAATTTCAAAAATAGAGAGGGACACACACTCCGTGGCATTGTTACATTGCCAGATGGAAATGGACCATTCCCATTTGTAGTGCACCTTCATGGCTTTGCAGGTAACTGCGGAGGCTACAAGGGTATGTACATACACTTGTCACGTGCATTGGCAAGAGAGGGAATCGGGAGTGCTCGATTTGATTTCTATGGCAATGGCGAAAGCGATGGCGAATTTTCAGATATGAGTTTCGACGGACTCTTTACAGATGCTGAGGATATGCTCAAGTGGGCTAAAGCACAGCCATATGTAGACTCTGACAAGCTATTTCTCTCAGGTCAGAGCATGGGTGGCTATATTGCAGCATCAGTTGCTCCAAAGGTGCAACCATATGGACTAGTACTACTATGTCCAGGCGCTGGAATGTGGTTTGGATGTGCCCAAAGAGCAGATGGTATTACAGAAACTGGTCGTGATTATGCAGATATGGAAGGACTATGCTATAAGATGTCTTTCAATTATCAGATGGCAAGTCATCCAGATCCATTTACTGAAGCAGAAGGATACACAGGTCCTGTTCTATTGCTTCGCGCAGAAGATGATCGCCTTGTAAATGATGGAACTTGCTTGAGCTATAAGAGTAAGTACAACGATGCAGAGATTGTGACTGTTCCAGAAGGTGGCCATAACTTTGCGACAATGCAAGCTCGCTCCGCTGTAGAAAAGGCAGTTGCAGAATTCATTCATAAGCATCTTTGATTTTGGCAAGTTAATAGGGGACAACTTGCTTAGTTCAAATTATCAATCTCTCTTATTGGAGTAATCCAGTAGGAGAGATTTTTATTGTTTTTCATAAAGGTAGCTGTAATGATACTAAGTATGAGTGATGCATCGAAAAACAAGGATTGTGGATTTATGCGTGGGGATAGTTGGTTCAGATATCGCGCTGCAGCTATCATTGTAGAAAACGGCTGTGTGCTATTTGCAGGAAATGAAATCGATGACTACTATTATTCCATCGGAGGAGGTGTTCACTTAGGTGAAACTGCTGAAGAAGCTGTCAAAAGAGAAGTCCTGGAAGAAACTGGCGTGGAATATGAAGTGGATCACCTAGCTGTTATACATGAAAACTTCTTTTGTGAGAGTTGTGGTACATTAAGTGGTCTCAAGTGCCATGAAATAAGCTTCTACTTTGTGATGAAACCAAGAGGAAGCCAAAATCTAAATAGCAATAGCACTACTTGCGGCGTGAAGGAAGATATGTATTGGCTACCAATTGCCGATCTTGATAAATACAAGGCTTATCCAAGTTTCATGAAAGAGTTTCTCTCTCATGAACACTCTGGAATAGAACACATAGTTACAGATGAGCGGTGCCTCTCATTAGAATGAATAGGAATATGTCTTTTCACAAAAGCTGATTGATTTTGTCTGCTAAATATAGTGGGATATTTATAAAATCACCATCCTTTCGATATCCTCGCTTGGAAAAGCGTATTGCATTCTTAGGATGATTCTCTGCTATGTATCGTTTGAACGATGGGACTGTTTTTTCATCATCCGCTTTAACTTCTATAGGAATGATTTCGAAGAAAATGTTGTTTTATACCCTGTAGAGATAAAACTCACTGCTAGTCCAAGAGCTAATATGAGTTCCGCTAATCCAATTCTGGATAAGATTCTAGATAGAAAAAGAGGCATGGGAATAATACTTTGCCTAATAGATAAGAAAACTTATCTGAGAGACAATCTTATAGCTCTTCCGATTGAATACATTTAGCCCAGGCTACTTGTTTCTTCTAGAAAATGATATTATCTTATTATCGACATATGCCGGAAACAAGGAGCCGAAATGCCTAGACCAACTAGATGCAGAAGAATATGCAAAGAACCTCTATATGATAGCTTTGTCCCTGAAAACGGGTGTGAAGATAGGTCTGCTGTTGAGCTATCTGTAGATGAATTTGAGACGATTCGCCTAATTGATCTAGATAAGTACACGCACGAACAATGTGCTGAGCAGATGGATATTTCCAGAACAACTGTAACCGAACTATATGAAAGTGCAAGATTCAAGCTTGCAGATAGCCTAATCAATGGAAAACACCTTGTGATCAAGGGTGGACATTATAGAATTTGCGATGGAAACGCTGGCTGTTGTTCATCACGAAGGAAAAAGTATTGTTGTAAATATAAGAAAACTACGCTCGAGGAGGAAAATAAGATGAGAATTGCAGTTACTTATGATAATGGTGAGATCTTCCAGCATTTTGGACATACAGAAGCTTTCAAGATCTACGATGTTGAGGATGGAAAGATTTGCAAGGAGTGTGTTGTTGACACAAATGGCAGTGGACATGGTGCATTAGCAGGCTTCTTGTGTGATAACAATGTAGATGTTCTTATCTGTGGTGGTATTGGCGGTGGAGCTCAGAATGCTCTTGCAGCCGCTGGTATCAAACTATATGGTGGGGTTAGAGGAAATGCAGATGCAGCTGTTAGCGCATTTGTCTCTGGTCAGCTTGATTATAACCCTAATGTACACTGTGATCATCATGACCATGAACATGGAAATGGGGAGCATCAATGTGGTAGCCATGGCTGCGGCGAAGGCCATTGTGGAAGCGGTCATCGCTGTCACTAATAGTAATCATTATCAATAATTTGTCTAAAAAATAGGAAATTTCAGTTTTCAAAATCAAGCTATGTTGTTATATTGATAGGTGTTATAAGGCATAGTTCTTATAACACTTAAAGGAGAGACAAATATGGAACAGAAATTTTTCATTTGTAAACATTGCGGAAATATCATAGCATTCGTTAAGGATTCAGGAGTACCTGTAAAGTGCTGTGGAGAGAATATGCATGAGCTTATTCCTGGCACAACAGATGCAGCTAGGGAAAAGCATGTTCCTGTATATACTGTAGAAGGAAATCTTGTAAAGGTAGAAGTAGGTTCAGTTGCACACCCAATGCTTGAAGAGCATTTCATCGAGTGGATTTCATTGCAGACAAAGCAAGGAAACCAGAGAAAGTGTCTAAAGCCTGGTGACAAGCCAGCTGCTACTTTCTTGATTTCAGACGATGATGAGGTGGAAGCAGTTTACGCATACTGTAACCTTCACGGACTTTGGAAAGCTTGATTATCTAAAGCTATATTTTAACGTATCATAGGCTCAGAGGGCTTTTGTTCTCTGAGCTTTCTTATATGGAGCTATTTTATATGAAGAATGGTTTGTTGCATTTTTTGATAAAAGACGAGGATGTTTCTTCTGCTAGTGTGCATATAAAAGTAGGAAAGGTTGCAGGTGTCATTGGCATCATTGCAAACGTATTTCTTTGCTCAATGAAGATAATCGTAGGTTTCTTGTCATCCTCTCTATCTATTGTTGCAGATGGTGTTAATAACCTATCTGATGCTGCATCGTCTGTTGTAACGCTTCTTGGCTTCAGGCTTGCACAGAAGCCCGCTGACGAAGAGCATCCATATGGACATGCGCGCTATGAATATATAGCGGGGCTATTTGTATCGCTATTGATCATCGTAATTGGACTTTCGCTTGTCAAAAGCTCCTTTGGAAAGATCATCCATCCAGAGAGCACTAAGCTTACATGGGTTGTGTTCTTGGTATTGGTTGTATCCATTCTCGTAAAGATTCTTCTTTCATGTGTTTATGGAAAGTTTGCATCATTGATCTCTTCAACAACACTTAAAGCCACAAGTGTTGATAGCAGAAATGATGTGGTTGCAACATTGGCTGTAATGCTTGGATGTGTACTTGAATATTTCTTTGGCTTTCCTCTTGATGGATATATAGGACTTGCAGTTGCTGTTTTCATTCTTATATCAGGATTTGGAATTGCAAAGGAAACACTTTCTCCTCTTCTTGGAAGAAAAGCAGACCCAGAGATAGTGAAAAAACTTGGAGATGAGATATCTTCAAATGACAAGATCCTCGGTTACCATGACTTATTGATCCATGACTATGGTCCTGGACAGTGCTTTGCATCGGTACATGTCGAGATGAGTGCAGATGAGAATGTAATGTTGTGTCATCAAATAATCGATATGCTGGAAAGAAAGGTTTTAAAGGAGATGAATATCCATCTTGTAATTCACTACGATCCAGTTGTCACAGATGATGAGGAATTGAAGAAAGTTCAACAAGAGATAGCAAGGATTGTAAAGAATATCGACTCATCTTATTCAATCCATGATCTGCGCATTATAAAAAGCTGTGATGATAGCATTATCTTTTTTGACGTTGTAATTCCATTTGGAATCAAATGCGATGAGAAGAAATTGGAGTGTAATATAGAGTCCCAGCTTTCACACGATGGCTGTTGCTATCATGTGAACGTTAGCATCGATAGACAGGATTAGTTTTTTGGCTTATTTTGTCTTAGATTGTATTCTTAGCACCGAGGTTATTGTATGAAGATTGTAGAGAACCAAGTATTGGATCAGGAAAGAGCATTGTATGGAGAGAAGAATCTAATTGTTAGATCTTGCAAATTTGAAGGTCCTGCCGATGGAGAGAGCGCTCTCAAGGAATGCTTCGATATAAAAGTAGAGGACTCATATTGGGCCTTAAGATATCCATTCTGGCATGATCATGTATTGTCGATTAACAATACAGAACTGACAGAATTATGCAGGGCTGCAATATGGTATTCAGATCATGTTATGATCAATAATTCAAAACTTCATGGCATCAAGGCTCTCAGAGAGTGCAAGAATTGTGTGATTTCAAACTCCGATATCATCTCTCCTGAGTTTGGTTGGTCTGTTGATAACCTAGAGCTAAGAAATGTCAGCGCAGAGGGGGAGTATTTCTTGATGCGCTCTAATAACGTCAGAATCAACAATCTCAATCTTAAGGGCAAATATTCATTCCAATATATAAACAACATGAGAATTGAGGACTCTGTGTTGGACACCAAGGATGCTTTCTGGCATACAGAGAATGTGACTGTTGTGAATAGTACAATAAAGGGCGAGTATCTTGCGTGGTATTCAAAAGGTCTTACATTGATTAACTGTACGATCATTGGAACCCAACCCCTATGCTATTGCAAGGATCTAACCTTGATAGATTGTGAGATGGTCGATACCGATTTGGCCTTTGAAAAGTCAGAAGTGAATGCAACTATCCTTAACACAGTAGATAGCATCAAGAATCCTCTCTCTGGAGTTATTAAAGTCCAGGATGTCAAAGAGATTATCATGGATGACAAGAATGCAAAAGGCGAGATAGTCATCGAAAAATAAGGATTGCTGATTTTCTTTTTGTCCACCCTCTCAATGAATGTTAAGATATATTCTTGAGAGTGCGCCAGTTCGGTGTACATAGTCTAGCTCGGTGAAAGTCCGAGTCCGGTAAAGCCTAGCAAGCAACCGGTACATAGCCTTGGAGTCTAGCTCGTGAGGGCGGATTTAAGCGTAGGCAGTGGAG
>CAKQTE010000056.1 GCA_934276485.1 uncultured Spirochaetales bacterium
TGTAAGGTCTTGCAAATTCAGGCAAATCTTCGTATCTCATAATAGTATTGTATTATGATATAATACTAATGGCAAGCTTTTTCTAAACGCTATGCGAAAAAGGTTATTTTTCATGCGTAACTGCTAAATTGGATGTCTATTGCTTTATCGAGTTTCTTAATTTTGTTAGACTCTTGGTAGAGGTATTGAAGATGAATCTAGTATTTCTAGGCCCTCCAGGAGCTGGAAAGGGCACAATCGCAGCATTGGCTAAGGTGGAACTAAATGTTCCTCACATCTCTACAGGAGATTTGTTTAGAGCAAATATCAAGAATGAAACAGAACTTGGCAAAGAAGTAAAGGCTATTCTCGCTTCTGGAGGACTTGTTCCAGATGAAGTAACTATCAAGATGGTTGAGAATAGACTAGCTGAAGACGATGCTAAAACAGGTTATATTCTTGATGGCTTTCCAAGAACAATCGCGCAGGCAGATGCTCTTGAAAAGATGTCAGAGTTGGATGCAGTTGTTAACTTTACTCTTGAGCATGAAGAGATTATCAGAAGACTTTCTGGACGTAGAGTCTGCAAGAGTACAGGAAAGACATACCATATCACATCAAACCCACCTAAGGTAGAAGGTATTGATGATGAGACAGGCGAGCCTCTTATCCAAAGAGAAGATGATAAGCCAGAAGCAATTGCTCATAGACTTGAAGTTTATGAAGCTTCAACAGCTCCTCTTATCGATTACTATCGTTGTAAGGGCAAGCTTATCGAACTCGATTGCTCCGGCACACCAGATAGCATCCTTGAGGATTTAATCAAAAAGCTTAATAACCTAAACGCTTATATCGTATGCTAGATAATAAATGCAAAAGCAAGAGCCCTTGGATTCCTTGGACGCGCTTATATCGTATGCTAGATAATAAATATGAATGCACCTATCTAACGATTGGTGCATTTATCTTTTATTTGGCCTTAATGATAAACATTGAACTACTGTTGTCTTTTAGTTTTCTTACTCTTCCAGAGGTAATCCTTCCTGTGAATTTAGCAGGTAGATATATTCCATGATGAGAAAGGATCTCTCCGGAGACTTCAACTTCCCATGGTGTTTCGTCTGAGCTGACTCTTTCTGTAACAATCCAATTCTTATCAATATCGATGAATGGAAGCTTCAATAACTCATGACGGCCAGATGCTGCAATGTTTCTATATTGGTACATTACAACGATATAGCAATCATCATATCCGATAGCCCAAGCTGTGGTGTTCTCGTCATTGGTATTAATCGTATGGTATTCACCATATTGAAATAGATTTCTATATTCTTTGTAGAATGCAATCTGATTTTTGATTTTTCTTTCTTCAAGTATTTCAAGTTGGGTAATATCCAACTCATATCCAAGAATGCCCATTGTAGCAACATCAAACCTTGTTTCTATATCTATCTCTCTTAGTGTTTGATGGTTAGGGCTAGCTGAAACATGAGCGCCCATAAAGGATCTTGGGTATGAAAGCATAGTGCTTTGCTGAAGAGAGATTCTTTCAGATGCATCACTTACATCACTGATCCAAGCTTGTGGAGAGTATTTCATTATTCCCCAATCAATTCTGTCGCCTCCATTTGCACACATCTCAATCAGGATATCTGGAAACTTTTGAGTAAATCGTTCCAAGATATCATAAAGGCCCAATATGTATGAATGAAAGAACATGCCTTGATCTGGGAGTGTAGGTGAGTACATATCACTCATATCTCTATTCATATCCCACTTGATATAGTCAATTCCATCTTTGACAACGCCAGAGAGTGTAGTAATGATGTGATCTCTAACATCTTTTCTTGTCAGATCCAGAATGAATTCATTTTTAGCAGGAGAAGGCTCTCTATTTGGGCATGAGACAATCCACTCTGGATGCTCTCTATATAGTTCTGAATCAAGATTTATCATTTCGGGCTCAAACCAAAGACCAAACATCATACCTTTATTATGTACATAGCTACTTAATGCTTTTATTCCAGAGGGAAGTTTTTCGCTATTGCAGTACCAATCGCCTAGGCTTGTTTTATTGCTGTTTCGTTTTCCAAACCAGCCATCGTCTAGCACAAATAGCTCAAATCCAAGCGCGTTGGCTTTATCAATAAAGGCGTGTATCTTAGTCTCGTCATAGTCGTAATATGTTGCTTCCCAATTATTTATCAATATAGGTCTTGGTGTATTTTTCCACTTCGATCCAATTACATACCTTGATGCAAAAGAGCTTAGTTTTCTAGATAGTCCCTCGAGTCCATTATCACACCAAGTGAGAATTGCATTAGGAGTTCGGAATCTTTCGTTTGTCTCCAATGGCCATGAGAAGTTTTCGCTGTTTATACCACTATCGACTCTTATGCGTCTGAATGGAGTTTTCTCAATTATCTCTGCATGGTTTCCAGAATACATCAACGTTGTTGCAATCGCTTCTCCCTTGAATTGGTCTGTATCTTTTCTAAGAAGAACAACCAAAGGATCATGTTCGTTAGATGAAAAGCCTGTTCTGGATTCAATCTTCCTTGTACCTTGAATCAGCTTTGATCTATGCATGATCTTCTCATGTCCCCAAGAGCCGTCGAGAGTGATGGATTCCCAAGAGTCATCTTCTGTATCGAGAACAATTGACGATAGCTTTTCAATATGTACTTTGCTATTAGTGTTGTTTATAACTTCCGTGCTTCTTACAATTACATCTTCCTCAGGATAGATTGTGTAATAAAGCTTGATGCGAATATCTTTGACCTTGTCTTTTAGTTGTACTATCAAAGTCTCGGAAGATGAGGAATCAATAGGGGATGGCAGGTTATATAAAGGGAACTCTTTTGTTATCTTATGTGACTCATAAAGCATATCCAAAACATAAGAACCTCCATCGTATCTTATTATTGCAGAAGGAGTTCTGTTGTCACCTTTTCCTGGAAGGGAATACTCCAGCATTGTATTGGACATTGCAAGAAGTGGATGTTTAAAATCGTACACTGCATTCCAGCTACTCCACATATCATTCTCTTCTGTCATGGCAGAAATGCCAACACTTTCTGATCTAATTATTGCGCCATAGTGTATATGCCTTAAGTGCCCTGTTGGAAGGATTGAGAATATATAGCTTGTGTTCTTTCCTGATAGATAGAAAGTATTGTTCTTAAAGACGATTGGATGCATAGAAACTCCTATTGAAATATCTTATTCCAATAGGATGGGCAAAGTAAAATTCTTTCTAAAGAAAAGGCCATCGTTTTTTATTCACGATGGCCTTGAGTCTAGAATATATTGAAATTGAATATCAATCCCATTTCTCCACTGTGTATTGGTTTAGTGTTTATTCCTCCACTTGTTTCAAGCTTGTATGCTCCCTTGAAAGACAAGTAATCACAAAACCAGATCTTCATCTCAAGAGTGTTCTCTAGATGGAAATAATCATGGAGAGTCGAATAAAGTACGATATCTGTTGTGTTCTTGAGTCCAAATGCACCAATTCTACCAGCAAGGATGTTCCTGAAGTTCAATGTATATTCAAGAGGAGCAGTGGATGCGACATTATCAAGTCCAAAGAACCAGAAGATATCATTCTTTCCAAGTGTCATTCCTAGATAGAACTCTGTCTCAGCCAAGAACTTATAATCCCTCATTCCTAGTGATAGGTCTGCTCCGAAACTTGGACGCTTATTGAGTGTTGTAAATGGGAAGATGGAATCAAATGAGAAGAGCTCGATTTCAAAGCCTTCGAATGTAAATGAATTGTTTTTATCAAGCTTTGCACTCACGCCTCCATTTATTGCATGAAGGTTCATCAATTCATGCTCTACATAGTTTTGTTCAAATAGGCTATTGAATACAGGCTGGAACCATAGCTCGAATCTATGTTCATTATTCTGGTTCAGGCTATAGTTGAACGCAAGAGATGAGAAGTTAGGGCTGACTTTTGCCATGTTATTTTTGACATCAGTTGTCAATGGAAGATTCTTAAATGGCTCTTCTGACTGGAATTGAGTCTGTCCTTTCTTTAGTGATTTATAGAAATGCTTACATTGTTTTGGAGACTTTGATGAGACGATATCATTCCAAGCAGGGAACTCGAATTGAGCTTTAGAAAGTAGATCCTTGTCATTGAACATCTTGATTCCCATTGCTGGTGACAGAGCTCTGTTTTTCTTGAATGTAATGGATGGATCCATATCTTCTACAATATGCATAAAACCATGTGAGCAGTTGTATTTCAAGAAGTTGTAGTTAGGATATTCATTTGTCGTAAGTCCTGACATTACATAGCTTACTGTTTCGTCTGGTACATCGATATCAAGCTTATACAAGATAATCGATCTATCTCTAGTTGCTGTATAGTCCAGGAATCTTGTAAAGAATGGCTGGAACTCGAAATAGCTAACCAAGTTTCCACTTAGGCCTGCAAAGATAGTTCCAAGAGCACTTAAATGGTCATAGTAAGCATAGAAGTTGATACATGGTGAAAGCATTGGAGCTTCTGGAATATAGAAGATCAAGAAGTTGTGGCCAAAGAAAGACATGGCAGAATCTGTTGTTGGGGAGATGAATGCTGAATACATATTCTCTTTGTTGAAAAGAAAGCTTTCTATTTCTTTCTGTGTCTTGATCACTCCACCTTCGTAGATAGGTGCAATGTATTTCTTCAGGTTTTCGATATCTTGCTTCTTTATTTCTTCGATCAGCATCTCTTCGTCTAGATCGTCTGTGCACAAAGATAGAACTGTCTTTAGCGTTCCAAAATAAGGATCTCCATCCTCTGGATAGTAGATATCATTGACAATAAGTTGATGATAAGTATCGATATACATATCAAAATCAAAATCAAAGTATGGTAAAAGAGACACTGCACATACAGGTATCATGACCATCAAAATAACAAAAACAAACGCAAATAGTTTCTTCATAATGTTTACATGTTATTTGAAAGTGTAATAATAAACAAGGCTGTGGCATTGAGCCACTTTTTCAACTAATATTGTTCTATATGGAGAGTCCTATGAGAAAGATTATCATCGACACAGATGGCGGAATAGATGACGCAATGGCATTGATCATTGCTTTGAAGGAAAAGACATTGGATATTCTTGGAATCACGACAGTGTTTAGCAATACCTCAATGGTTCAGGCAACAGACAATGTACTTCGCATACTCAAGCTTCTAAATCGTGACGAGGATATTCCTGTATATATGGGTTCATCTGTAACTATTGATGGTGAGGAGAAAAGATACGCAAGTGATGTTCATGGTGAAAATGGACTAGGGGAGGTTGTTCTTCCCTCATCCAATGTAAAACCACAGAAAGAAAATGCATCTAATTTCATTGTTGACATGGCAAGAAAATATCCAGGAGAGGTTAGCATTATTACTCTTGGTCCTCTTACCAATATTGCCAAGGCTCTTGAATTGGAACCTGAGCTTCCAAATCTTTTGGATTCTATCCATATGATGGGAGGCTCGGTGTTTGCATCTGGAAATGTTACTGCATGCTCTGAGGCTAATATCCATGCTGATGCAAAAAGTGCAAAGATCGTCTTCTCATCTGATTTCAATCTATATATGATCGGTTTGGATGTTACTACGAAAGTTCGCCTTGAAAAGAGTAAGTTTCTATCTTTGGCAGATAGGCAAGACGATGAGACAAGGCCTATATTTGAATTTATCTCAAAAGCATTGGAGTTCTACTATGCATTCTACAGAAAGCAAGAGCTAAGATTCGATGTGTGCCCAGTCCATGATCCATTGGCTGTTCTTTCTTTTATCGATCCCGCACTCTGTATGTATAAGAAAATGCCTGTAACGGTAATTGTCTCTGATGATATTACAAATGGACTAACTTTAGCTGATAGAAGAAGTAGACCAAGCGAGAATCATCTTATATCTGTTGCATTAGAGGTAGATGAAGATAGAGCGGTAGGAAAACTGCTAACATATTTTTCAGCAAACTAGTTCTTTCTTCTTTATCCTATTGAATTGATTGGTGCTGATTTACATAATATGTCAAGGAGTTATATTTTTCCAATGGCATATTATTATTCAGAGCTCTCTAGAACATTTAGTGAGTACCTATTGGTTCCCGGATATTCTTCATCAGAATGCATACCTTCGAATGTTTCATTGAAAACACCTCTTGTTAAGTATAGAAAGGGTGAAGAGGAGCCCTCTATTTCATTGAAGATTCCTATGGTTAGTGCAATCATGCAATCTGTATCAGGCGAGAAGATGGGCATCTCTCTTGCAAAAGAGGGTGGCGTGGCATTTATCTATGGCTCTCAATCAATAGAAGACGAGGCTTCTATGATTGCTCGTGTTAAGAGCTATAAAGCTGGATTTGTTCCATCAGATAGCAACCTCAAACCATCAGACACCCTAAAGGATGTTCTTAAACTTACAGAAGAAACTGGACACTCAACGATCGCTATCACTTCAGATGGAACTTCTCATGGAAAGTTGATGGGAGTTGTTACTTCCCGTGATTATCGTGTTTCTCGTATGAGCGAGGATCTTCCTATTTCTTCATTCATGACACCTCTTGAAAAACTGGTTTACGCTAATGAAGGCATAACACTTTCAGAGGCAAATGACATCATTTGGGAACATAAGATCAATCAGCTACCAATAGTAGATCAAAATGGATGTTTGAAGAGCTTTGTATTCAGAAAGGACTACTCTGAACACAAGGCCAATCCAAATGAACTATTGGATAACCATAAAAGATATATAGTAGGTGCTGGTATCAACACTCGTGATTACGCAGAGCGTGTTCCTGCTCTTCTTGATGCAGGCGTTGATGTTCTTTGTATCGATTCATCAGAAGGTTTTTCAGAGTGGCAATCTAGAACACTATCATGGATTCGTGATCACTATGGCAACACTGTCAAAGTAGGTGCTGGTAACGTTGTTGATAGAGAAGGCTTTAGGTTTTTGGCTCAGGCTGGAGCTGACTTTATAAAGGTTGGTATCGGTGGTGGTTCTATTTGCATCACAAGAGAGACAAAGGGAATTGGAAGAGGCCAAGCTACGGCAGTAATCGAAGTATGTAAAGCCAGGGATGAATGGTTTAAGCAAACAGGTGAGTATATTCCTGTTTGTTCAGATGGCGGAATCGTATATGACTATCACATGACACTTGCACTTGCTATGGGTGCAGACTTCTTGATGCTAGGTCGCTATTTTGCCAGATTCGATGAATCTCCTTCAAGAAAGGTCAATATCAATGGAAGTTACTTGAAAGAATATTGGGGAGAAGGTTCTGCTAGAGCTAGAAATTGGCAGCGCTATGATCTTGGTGGCGACAAGAAGCTTTCTTTTGTAGAAGGTGTCGATAGCTATGTTCCATATGCAGGAAGCTTGAAAGACAATGTTGCTCTCACTGTTGCAAAGATTAAGTCCACAATGTGCAATTGTGGAGCCTTGAATCTAGAGAGTTTTAGAGAGAATGCAAAGCTTACTGTTGTGTCTCAAACTTCTATTGTTGAAGGTGGAGCACATGACGTAATTCTAAAAGAAAAAGAGCCTAGTAACTTTAAGTAATATAAGGAATTAAAAAATATAATAATTTATTTTTATTTTTCTATTGACACATCTCTCGCATTTGGGCTATAGTCTATATCGTTGACGGAGGATTAGCTCAGCGGGAGAGCGCCTGCCTTACAAGCAGGATGTCACAAGTTCAATCCTTGTATCCTCCATTGGGTCCATGATTTGGACCCTTTATTTTTTCTCCTTATGTTAAAAATACAGTCAATATCTTATCTATCAGATAAATCGTTGACTGCATTTTTTTTGCTTTGTTATCAATTCCTCTATATTTGCTTTTCAAAAAAACAACTATACTTAATCTTATCTTCAGGAGGAGATTATGGTTGTTGATAAAATTGTCATACTCTTTATGTGTTACTGTATCGCAGGATATATAGCAGAAGTAATCTATTGCTCTATAGGACAGAGACATCTTGTAAACAGAGGCTTTCTATATGGGCCATGGCTTCCGATATATGGCTTTGGAGGTGTTAGCATCTATCTGCTTCTATCTCCTCTTGCAAATTATGGAGTTATTGGTTTTATATCAGTATTTCTTCTTTCTGCAATAATTGCATCAATAATCGAATATATTGGTTCCTGGGGCCTTGAGAAGATATATTCGATCAAGCTTTGGGATTATTCAAAGCATTTTGGAAACATTAATGGAAGAGTATGTCTTTTGAACTCTTCTCTATTTGGACTTGGTGGAATTGGAATAATATACGTTGTAAATCCTCCACTAGAAAAATTGATCTCTAGAATTCCTTCTTATCTATATAGATATATAGCAGAGAGTATTGTTGTAATCCTTGCTGTTGATTTCGTTATCTCATCTACGCACCTCAAGGGATTGCAGAACATGCTTATCAGGATCAAGGATTTCAATACTATGATCGAAGCTCGCTATGATGAGATGATAAAGGAAGGCAGGGAGGACTTTGCTAGAGAATATAAAGCTAGGCTTCAGCAGGAGCTTGAAAGAATGCATAATGAAGCTGCTAGAAAGTCCCGTCACCTGTTTAAGGTATTCCCAACTTGTACTACTCGCAATAAGGATATAAAGGAATCCATGTCGCGCGTTAGAGCTATCGTTGAGAAGAAGATCGAGACTATTCGTAATGAAAGAAGGAGTAATTCCACAACTAAGTAATATGGTTAGATATAAAGAAATACTTGATGAGATTAAATCTGTCAGTCCTTCCGTTTCTCTTTTGGCTGTATCAAAGACAAAGCCATTTGATGCAATAATGGAAGCCTATGAGGAAGGGGCTAGGGAATTTGGTGAGAACAGAGTTCAGGAAATTGATGACAAGCTTGCTGTTCGTCCTCACGATATGCGTGTCTATTTGATTGGTCATTTGCAATCAAACAAAGTAAAGAAAGCTGTCTCTCTTGTAGATCGAATCGAATCTGTCGATTCTCTTCGCTTACTGAAGCTTATTGAAAAAGAGTGTGAGAAGATAGATAAGAAGATGGAAATACTATTGGAAGTCAATAGCTCTGGAGATGAGAACAAGAGTGGATTTGAGGATGAAGAGAAGCTCTTTGAAGCTGCCGAGTATGCTTATCAGTCTAAGTATCTAAAGCTAATGGGACTGATGACAATTGGACCATTAGGTGGCGATAGAGATAAAAACATAGAATCTTTTTCTTATACCAAAAAGCTATATGATATTCTAAAAGGGCAATATGGCGTTAGCGTTCTATCTATGGGCATGAGCTGCGATTGGCATGAAGCTATCGAGTGCGGATCCACCGAAGTTAGAATTGGCAGTGCTATATTTGGAGTTCGCGTGTGAAGAAAGCAATTGCATTATTATTGATTTTACTTTCGTCATTTTATCTATTCTCTGATCCGATAAAGTATGAGTATGAGCCATATCAAAGGGAAGAGTTTCCAGAGTGGACAATGGAATTAAGAAGAGCAGAGATCCTGTTCTTCGGATCCTTTGCTATTACTCTTCCAGTAACTGTTGCAGCTTACAATATAGGAAAGAGCTTCGGGATGCCCACGCCAGAAAGTGATGCTTTAGGTGCTCTATATCAATTCGCAGGAGCTGCTGGACTATCGCTAATAATTGCAGGCGTGGATTGGATAATTGGAGAATGTTCTAATGACTAAGAATCATCAATACAGCTTTATTGCAGAAACTGAGGGACGCATAGATGCAATATCTGCATCCACTTTAGCTATATCACGCTCTGTATTTTCTTATCCAACAATGAATTGTTATATTAATGAAAAGAAGGCCAAAAAGTCAGCTACAGTACGCATTGGAGACTCTGTTGAGATTTCTTATGTTGAAGAAGTCATGGAAGGATTGGAAGCTGAAGACATTAAGCTTAATGTGCTATATGAAGATGATGATATCCTGGTAATCGATAAAGAGCAGGGGATGGCTGTGCATCCTGGAGCTGGAACATATTCAGGAACTGTTGCTAATGCACTGCTGTCAATGTTCGGTGATGACTTTGAAGCAGGGGATGACGATATGCGTCCTGGCATTGTCCATAGACTCGATAAGGACACATCCGGAGTGATGGTCATTGCAAAGAATGCCAATGCCCACAAAGAACTCAGTGAAATGTTCAAACAGCACAGCAATGACAAGTACTATATAGCGCTTGTTAAGGGGGAATTCAAGAATCCTACTGGAGTCATTGATTCAAGAATTGTCAGAGACAGAAAGAACAGAAAGAAATTCACTACGACAAATAATGTAACAGAAGGACGTGATGCTCTTACAAAGTATATTGTGCTTGGACAAAACAATGGTTATGCACTTTTAAGAGTTCGAATCTTCACAGGACGAACTCACCAGATAAGAGTTCATCTAACGAGTATCAATCATCCTATTGTTGGAGATCCTATCTATGGACGAAAGGATGATAAATTGCCAGATGCAACATTGATGCTACACGCTTACAAGCTCTCGATAATCCATCCTGTAACAAAGGAAAAGATGACATTTTCAAGTCATACTCCTCAACGTTTTTTGGATGCTATCAAGTATCTTGGAATAGAATTGTTATAGGTAAGTTGCATCACTTTCCAGTAAATCTATATTGAATATGCGTTCAATTCTTACGTTCGACAAAGCTCCACGCCCTGGAAAGAGGAGTGTGTGAGCTTCTTTATTTAGAATCTTCTCCCTGATATTCTTCAACAAGAGCTCTCTCTCGTAGTTTGATTTAGTCGAAGCAATACGCCCTGCATATAGCGTATCGCCTGTAAAGAGAGCATCCTCTATCTTATATACAAGACTATCATACGAGTGTCCTGCACATGAGAAAACCGCTATATTTATTTTGCCAATCTTAAGCTTGTCGCCATCTCTTAGAGGTATTGTTTTATAGCCTTCGACTATGTACTCATAAGCAAAGATCTCTGCAGGATATATCTTCTGAAACAAGCCCAAACCACCTGTGTGTTCCTTGTGGCTATGTGTGATGAAATATCCTTTGATATTTAACTTGTAATCCTCGATTATCGAGATAATCGTATTGTCTACACAACCTGGATCTATGATAATTGCATCTCCATTCTCATCAGCAACAATGAATTCATTTGTAAGAGTTTTTGTAGCAAGGTGTGAGAATATCTTCATATCGTCCAATCCTTGGTTTTCTTGAAATACGCTTCTTCTTCATTTGAATACTTGAAGGATATTCCCTGTATGATCGATGCTGAGAAATCACTGCGCTTTAGATTGCAATCTTCCATCTTTACGTTAATCAATTGGCTCATGATAAAAGAGGAGTAGTAGAAGTCGTTTTCCGAGAAATCTGATTGCGTGATGTTTGTACCATTGAAGTTATCATGGATGATAGTGGAATCATGGATTTCACAAACGTTGAATGCTGCGCCTGAAAAGTTTGAATACCTAATTGAACAGGATATGAAAGTACAATGTTGGAAGAGGGCAAAATCAAAGAAACAATTGATCATTGTCACATTTTCAAATGTACAGTTTTCAAAGGAATTAAACGAAAACGTACTTCCGATTATCTTCTTGTTTTTTATCTTTAGATTCTTGAATGATGCACCATTTAATGCAACATCTAGAATATCGCAATCGCTTATGAGCTTCTCTTTCAGTTCATTTAAAATAACATCTTTTTTGTTGCTATGATGAAAACAATAAATATCGCCACTTGCTGCATATTCATTACATTCCTCTAGTAAACATTTTTTGAATGCAAACATATATCTTTAAGCTTATTTAAAAAAGGTATTTACTGTCAATTTATGAAACAGGAGATGACGCAATCTGAAATAGAATGAAGAAAGATTACTACAGTCAATCTATCCTTTGTGTTATTATTCTTGTTATGCGTTTCAGAATTTATAAATCAATTAACAATATCTATACAGCTAAAAGCTTGGATGATGACAAGATATATACATGTAGACTAAAGGGAAAGGTCTTGAAAACCGATGTACGTGAGTACAATCCTATTGCTGTTGGAGATATTGTAATTGGTGAGAGCTATAGTGAGAATGAAGCGCTAATTACAGAACTTGAAGAGCGAAAGAGCTATTTTCAACGCTGGAATATAAAAGCAGAATTAAATCAGACAATAGCTGCAAACCAAGATCAGACTGCAATAGTGCTTTCCTCATTCTCCCCTCCATTTCGTCCTCGTTTTGTAGATAGAGCGATTGCATCCAGCTTTGGAGCAGATATTCTATTGATCATGAACAAATCTGATTATGGACTAACGGAAGAAGAGTTTGAGCGATGGAAGCTATATAATGATCTAGGATATAAGATCATAGCTGTCTCTAGTGTTGATGGAGATGGGCTTGAGGATTTGAAAAAACTCCTGAAAGGTAAGACTACAGCATTTGTCGGACAGTCTGGAGTTGGCAAGTCCACACTTATCAATACATTAACTGGTATGGAATTAAGAACAGGCGAGGTCAGTGATAAGTTCAATAGAGGTAAGCATACTACCAACCATTCTGTCTTCATTGAACGTGATGACTATTCCTTGATCGATACTCCCGGTGTAAGGGAGATTTTGGTTCCTCTAGAAGATGTAAGCCTGGTGCAAGAGTCTTTCCCAGAGCTAAAGGATCTTGATTGCGAATTCTCAGGATGCCTTCATCGCGGGGAGCGAGGATGCAAGGTGCCAGGGCTTCTATCCAGTGGTGCTATCAACGAAGATAGATACTATAGCTATCTGAGGATACTTGAGAGCTTGGAAGAACGTAAGCCAAGCTATTTGAGGAAAAAATAACAATGGACAATAGATCTTATAAGGATATAGAGCTTGATAAAGTGCTTGAGATCGTTAAAGCATATTCCTTGTCTGAATATGGTAAGCAGTTGATCTCAGCTTCAGCTTTTACAAGGGACGAAGAAGTTCTCAACTCACGATATGTAACGATTGATACATATATAAATTATCTAGATGAAGAATCCAGACTCGATAATTTTCCGTCTATCAAGGATGTTTTTGACTATGTAAAACGAACCCATGCAGATATAGACGGAAAGGATATCTACAAAACAGGCGAGTTCTTGAACTCATATTTCCTGATGCTTAGGTTCTTGCATCAAGAGGATGAGATAAAAGAGGAAGACCAGGCGCTTTCTAGTGAAATTCTTACATCATTGGACTATGAAGGAGATGTTGTCGAAGACCATCCTCGATTAAGGCCTCTGATCAAGGCTCGCGATGAGCTTAAAGCTGAAAGATTCCGATATTCAAGCCAATATATAACAGCTAACAAGAATTTGGTTCAGAATGTAAATCCAGTATTCAGAAATGAAAGAGTTGTAATTCCAATCAGAGCAGATCAAACAAGGGAAAAAGATATATATGTAATGGGCTCTTCTTCATCTGGGTCTACATTGTTTGTCGAACCATTTGAATTGGTGGACCTAAATAATAAGGTAGTACTGTCAGAAGAGAGAATCAGAGCAGAAAAGATAAAGATTAAGCATGAACTATCTGAAAAGGTCAGGTTCCTTGTTCCTATCTTGGTAAAAATGGTTAGGAGAGTTGCTGATTTTGATTTTCACTATTCATTTGCATCTTGGTGTAAGAAAGTAAAGGCAACACACCCAGAGAGAAGTACATCAATTGAACTCAATGATGCAGTGCATCCTCTATTGGGAACGGGTGCAGTTCCTATCACAATCAAGCTTGATGACGAGATCAAGGTACTTGTCCTATCGGGTGCAAATGCTGGTGGAAAGACTGTATCGATGAAGACTGTTGCACTTTTGGTTGCTTTAAACCAGATATGTGGATTCATTCCAGCTCGCATGGATTCCAAGCTTCCGCTTTTTGATGATATCTTCACGGATATTGGCGATGGCCAATCCATTGAAGAAGCTTTCTCGACATTCTCAGGTCATATGAGCAATATTGCTCGTATTATATCAAAGGCTACGCCTTATTCATTAGTTGTGTTGGATGAACTTGGATCAGGAACAGACCCCGAGGAGGGTGCAAGTCTTTCCATTGCAATACTTAAGTACTTAAGTACACATACTCGATTGACTATTTCTACAAGCCACTATGGTCAGGTTAAGAACTTTGCATATGCCAATAAGAATATGCTCAATGCATCGATGGAGTTCAATGAGAAATCAGAAAAGCCTACATATAGGATCTTAGAGGGAATTCCCGGTGATAGCCATGCCATTGCAACTGCAATTAGAGCACATCTTCCAAAGGAGATTACAGAAGAAGCAAAAGCTCTTCTTTCATCAGGAGATGAGACTTCTGCATCCATAATCACATCCCTCTTGTCCAAATCCAGAACTCTTGACAGAAAGATCAGTCAGCAAGAGAGTGCTAGGCGAGAGGCTGAGAAGAAGCTTGAGAAGATAAAGAGTCGCGAAGATGAGCTAAAGAGCAAGGAACTTGAAGTTGAGAAAATAGGATACAAGGAATTAAGTGATTACCTATCAGAGTCTAGAAAGAAACTTGAAAAGCTCATTTATGATATCTCCACAGGAGAGCTTACCAAAGATAAGATAAAGGATGCAAAGGCTTTCATTGAAGAGAGTTCCGAGTTTGAAGATAAGATTCACCACGATATAAAGAAGAAAGAAAAGACCATTGAGAAAAAGATGGAAATCGAAGTCTTTAATGTAGGTGATGATGTAGTTTCGAAAAGTGCAAAGACAAGAGGTAAGGTTCTTGAGGTAAAAGGAAAGAACAGATACTACGTTTCCTTTGAAAATGGCCTAAGGATGGATGTCAAAGGTGCAATGCTAGAACATGCTCAAAAGGAAAAGGGCAATGTTGCTCATTTTCAGTCGAGTGCAAAGAAAGCCCAATTTGTCTTGGACTTAAGAGGAAAGACACTACAGGAAGCTATCGAGTGCCTAGATGATCAGCTTGAAGCTGCAATTCTTGATGATCTATCGTCTTTTTCAATTATCCATGGTTATGGAGATGGAATACTTCAACGTGGAATCAATGAATATCTCAAGAAGAGAAAAGAAGTTAAGAGCCTTGCGTTTGCACGTCCTGAAGATGGTGGAATGGGTAAGACCTATGTCACACTTAATCTCTAATGATGTTAGATTTTTCTAACATTTGTAATTTTCTATGCTAGAATGATTGCCTTATAAGGAGTTTTAAATGTCAGATTACATGAATGGAACAGGTATTCAATACCATTTACATATCAAAGCAGGAGATGTTGGTAGATATGTTATCTTACCAGGAGATCCTAAGAGAGTTCCTCTTATTGCAAAATATCTAGAGAACGCAAAATTGATTGCTGATTCTAGAGAATTTGTCACTTATACAGGCTATCTTGATGGAGAGAAGGTCTCTGTCACATCAACAGGAATAGGAGGCCCATCAGCATCCATTGCTGTCGAAGAGCTATATAAGTGCGGTGCTGATACTTTTATAAGAATGGGTACATGCGGCGGAATTGACCTAGATGTTATTGGTGGAGATGTTGTTGTTGCAACAGGAGCTATAAGAATGGAAGGCACTAGCCGTGAGTATGCTCCTATCGAGTTTCCAGCAGTTGCAGACTTTGATGTTACATATGCACTGAGAAAGGCTGCTAAGGATCTTGGACTTAGATATCATGTGGGAGTGGTTGAGTGTAAGGATAGCTTCTATGGTCAGCATGAACCAGAAGTGATGCCAGTTAGCTACGAGCTACTATCAAAGTGGGAAGCATGGAAGAGGCTTGGAACAAAAGCTAGCGAAATGGAATCCGCTGCACTCTTTGTTGTAGCATCTCACTTGAAGAATGCACGCGCAGGCTCAGAGTTCTTTGTTGTTGGAAACCAGGAGCGTGAGAAGCTGGGAATGGATAATCCAAAGCTTCATGACACAGAGAATGCTATCAAGGTAGCAATAGAAGGCGTTAGAAATCTGATAAAGATGGACAAAGGTCTGTTGGATTATTAAGCATTGTATAGCCTATTGCCATTATCAAGGTAGTAGGCTTTTCTTTTTTCAAATAGATCTGTTAGGTTATCGTCTTTATCTGCCTTTACGTCTATTTCAATCAAAAACAGTTCTAGACCAAGAGAGGTGTAAGCCTCTTGAAGATTCTTGCTCTCATGCATGCCCAAATCTAGCTTAAAGCGTTCGTCTTTATAGCTTTTGACACAATCTTCACTTTTTAGTAGGAATAGCTCTTCTGTTTTTAGGTTTGTTATTTTAACAATTCCCCTGATTTTCTCTTTTACTAGGAACTCTTTTGGTACTGGCATAGCCGAGATTTTAAACATTTTCACAGTTTCGGTAAAGATATCTACATTTATTGCCAAAAACGGAAGAATGTTCCAAAAAAAACTTTGATTTTGAAACATTAACCTATTAAACTTAGTACTAGTTGAATTTTTTATTAGGCGGTTTTATATGGAACAACAGATTCAAGACTTGATTGCCTCAATCAAGAAGGATGGCATCGAGCAAGCTAAGGCTGAAAGTGAGAAGATTTTAGCAGATGCCAATAAAAAAGCTTTGGATATAATTGCTAAGGCAGAAAGCGAGAAAGCTAAGATGCTTGAAGATGCAAAGAAGCAGATAGAGCTTGAGAGAAGCTCTTCTGAAGCAGCAATCAAACAAGCAGCTAGAGATGTTTCTATTTCATTGAAAAAGGAAATAGAAAAGAAGTTCCAGGCAATATTGGAGCATAGCATCACAGATGAGATGAAGGGTGATGTTCTTTCCAAGTGCCTAGAGAGCGCTATCAAGTCTGAGCTCAATTCCAGCGACATCTATCTAGAGCTATCGAAAGAGGATTTTGCATCTCTTTCTGCTCAATTGGCTAAGAAGTTCGCAAACGAGATAAATAAGGGATTGGAATTCAAGGCATCTCCATCAGTTCAATCAGGATTCAGGATTGTTCAGAAAAATGGAGCAGCTTATGTTGACTTGTCCGCAGAAGCATGCACTGACTTATTGCTTCCATATCTTTCAGATTCATTGAAAGGTATTTTGTAAGGGGATAAAGAGTGGCAGAGTACTACTATTTTGTCTCATCCCTTCCTGCTCTTTGGATGGAAAAGGATGCTCCTATCACATATAAGGAGTTTCTATCCCAAGCACAGGAGCAGCTTACAAAAGCTGACTATGCAGATTTGTTGAATGCAACCTTCTATCCAGAGGATAAGAAGAGCAAGAACAAGACTGTCATGGATTGGGAAAGTTTCATCTTCAAACTAAATGAGATGCTAACTGAAGCAAGAGCAAAAAAGCTAGGGCTTTCAGATCCCTCATATAGTGCAAGATGTGATAAGGATACCATCCTTGCTGAGAGTGTAAAAAGAATTATCGAAGAGCCTAATGCACTCAAGGCTGAGAGGATGATTCTCTCTTTGTACTTTGATTTTCTTGATCAGCATCAAGTATCATCACCATTTTCAACAGATGCATTGATGATCTATGGCTTGAAACTCCAGATCAAGGAAAAGGCAAATAGCTTTGACAAAGAGAAGGGTAAGGCCGAGTTTGCACGGCTGTTTTCTGATATTGAAAAGGATATTTTTCATAAGGAGTGAGTATGGCGAGGAATAAAGGCCATGTTACAGGAGTAAATGGCAACATGGTAAATGTTGCTTTTGACGACCATGTAATCAAGAACGAAGTAGGCTACATTGTAGTTGGCAACGAAAGGCTTAAAGGTGAAGTCATCCGTGTAAATAATGGAGTAGCCAGCTTGCAGGTCTATGAAATGACAAACGGCATTGCTGTCGGTGATGAAGTTGAATTCACAGATGAGCTATTGTCAGTAGAACTAGGACCTGGACTTTTGACACAGGTTTTCGATGGACTACAGAATCCACTTCCAAATTTGGCAGAGAAATGTGGATTCTTTTTACAGCGTGGCGTTTACCTAGATCCAATTCCAAACAAGAATTGGGAGTTTACACCTTCAAAGAAGGTTGGTGACTTGATTGAAGCAGGAGACACAATTGGTACAGTTCCAGAGGGGCTATTTACTCACCAAATCATGGTTCCATTCAATCTACAGGGTACATGGAGCGTTAAGTCTATCAAGGCAAAAGGCGAATACAATGTTAGAGACACTGTATGTGTAATTGAGAACAAGAAAGGCGAGACCAAGGATTTGACAATGGTTATCTCTCAACCTGTAAAGGTAGCTATCAAGGGCTACAAGGAAAGAGTAATGCCAACAGATCCAATGGTTACAAAGATTCGTATCATCGATACTTTCCTACCTGTTGCTAAGGGTGGTACATATTGTACTCCTGGTCCATTCGGAGCTGGAAAGACTGTATTGCAGCACCTTACAAGCCGTAACGCAGATGTAGACGTTGTAATCATCGCAGCTTGTGGAGAAAGAGCCGGAGAGGTTGTTGAAATCCTTAAGGAATTCCCAGAGCTTATCGACCCTAAGACTGGCAGAAGTTTGATGGAAAGAACAATCATCATTTGTAACACATCTTCAATGCCTGTTGCTGCAAGAGAGGCTTCTGTATACACAGCTGTAACAATGGCTGAGTACTACAGAAACATGGGACTTGATGTATTGCTACTTGCAGACTCCACATCTCGTTGGGCTCAGGCTATGAGAGAGATGTCTGGAAGACTTGAGGAAATTCCTGGAGATGAAGCATTCCCTGCTTATCTTGAGTCCAGAATCGCAGAGTTCTACGAAAGAGCTGGTAAGGTTGTTCTTAAGGATGGCAGAACAGGTACTGTAACAATTGGTGGATCAGTATCTCCTGCTGGTGGTAACTTTGAAGAACCAGTTACACAGGCAACCTTGAAGGTAGTTGGTGCATTCCATGGACTATCAAGAGAGAGATCTGATGCAAGAAAGTATCCTGCAATCGATCCATTGGATTCCTGGTCAAAGTACAAGGGAATCATCAATCCTGAAAGAGTTCATGAAGCATACGACTATGTAAAGCGTTCTGCAGAGATCAACCAGATGATGAAGGTTGTAGGTGAGGAAGGAACAAGCTTGGATGATTACGTTGTATATCAGAAGGGTGAATTCGTTGACTCTGTATACTTGCAGCAGAACTCATTCGATCCTGTTGATGCTACTGTATCTGTTGATAGACAGAAGGCTGTATTCGAGGTTTTGGAAGAGATTCTAAATGCAGAATACAAGCTTGATGACAAGAAAGATGCAAGAAGCTTCTTCAACGAGCTAAGACAGCGTTTCTTGGATTGGAACGGAAAGCCAGAAGGCTCAGACGAATACAAGAAAGCAGAAGCTGATGTTAGAACTTTCTTCGAAGCAAGGATGAGGTAGTAGAATGCAAAAGATATATACAAAAATTGAATCCATTGTAGGTAACGTTATCACTGTAAAGGCTACTGGTGTAAGAAATAGTGACCTTGCAGAGATTACTACCAGCACAGGAAAGAGCTACGCTAACGTAATCAAGCTTGATAACGATTTGGTATCCTTGCAGGTATTTTCGGGAGCTCAGGGCGTTTCAACTGGCGACAGCGTTAGATTCTTGGGCGTTCCTATGAGAGTCTCATTCTCAGACGATCTATTAGGACGTGTTTTCGATGGTGCTGGAAAGCCTAGAGACAATGGCCCAGAGTTAACAGATAACATGATTGAAATTGGAGGTCCTTCTGTAAACCCTTCTAAGCGTATCGTACCAAAGAAGATGATCAGAACTGGTATTCCAATGATTGATGTATTCAATACTCTAGTTGAATCACAGAAGCTCCCTATCTTCTCCATCTCCGGTGAGCCATACAACGAACTACTTGCACGTATTGCTATGCAGGCTGAAGTTGATATCATCGTCTTGGGAGGAATGGGACTTAAGTATGATGACTATTTGTTCTTCAAGAACACTCTTGCTCAATCAGGAGCTCTTTCAAGAACGGTTATGTTCATTCATACAGCATCCGACCCAACTGTAGAGTGTACACTTGTTCCAGATATGGCACTTGCTGTAGCAGAGCGCTTTGCTCTTCAGGGAAAGAAGGTTCTTGTTCTTCTTACAGATATGACCAACTTTGCAGATTCATTGAAAGAAATGGCAATCACAATGGAACAGGTTCCTTCTAACAGAGGATATCCAGGAGACCTATATTCACAGCTTGCATCCAGATATGAGAAAGCTGTTGCTTTCGAGGGCGCTGGATCTGTAACAATTCTTTGTGTAACAACAATGCCTGGAGATGATGTAACGCACCCAGTACCAGATAACACTGGTTATATTACTGAAGGACAGTACTATCTAAAGGGTGGTCACATTGAGCCATTCGGTTCCTTGTCCAGATTGAAGCAGAACGTCAATAAGGATACAAGAGATGACCATAGATCCTTGATGGATGGTATGATCAAGCTTTATTCACAGTACAAGGATTCCCTTGAGAAGAAGTCCATGGGATTCTTGATGAGTGACTGGGATGAAAAGCTTCTTAAGTATGGTGCTCTCTTTGAATCAAAGTTGATGGACCTCTCTGTAAACATTCCTTTAGAGGAGGCCTTGGATCTTGGTTGGGAAATCCTTGCAGAGTGTTTTGAACCAAACGAAACACTTCTAAAGTCAGATCTCATCGCAAAATATTGGCCAAAGGAAAGGTAAAGAAGTGGCAGTAAAACTGACGAAGAATGAACAGAAGAAGCAGAAGGATGCTTTAAAGCAATTCAATCGCTATCTTCCTACATTGCAGCTCAAGAAGCAGCAGCTTCAAGTTGTCATTAGACAATGCGAGGCTGAGATAGCTGAGCTTCGAGAAGAGCAAAAAAGAGCTGTAGAAGGACTTGATGATTGGATTGCAGTATACTCTGCAAATTCACTTCTTCCACCGGAGCTGTCCATTGGCAAATTGGTTAAAGTCAAGGAAATCCTTTTGGAAGAAGGAAATATTGCAGGTGTTAAGGTTCCTGTATTTAAAGAGCTTCTATTTGAGGATATTAGCTATGACTTAAGAGTTTACCCACTTTGGGTAGATAAGGCATTGATCGCACTTAGGGATATAGCTAAGTATGATGCACTTATATCGACCTTGCAAAAGCGTATTGAGCTATTGAATAAGGAACTAAGAGTTACCAGCCAGAGAGTCAATCTCTTTGAGAAGGTAAAGATTCCTGAAACCAAGGAAAATATAAGAGTAATTGGAATCTATCTTCAGGATCAGCAGACAGCTGCTGTTGTAAGAGGAAAGATTTCAAAGAAGAAACTTGTGAGGGTAGGCTGATGATTGAGAGAATGAGTAAGATAACTGTTTTCTCAGAAAGCAGCAGAAAAACAGAGTTGCTTCTTTCCTTAAGAGAATTTGGAGCAGTCCATATCTCAGAACTCGTTGAGAGAACAGAGAAAGTAGATAATCTAGAGAAATCAAACTCCAGATATGCTCGCATGATCTCTCTTATTGAAGAAAAGAATGGAAAGGCTTTGAAGACTACTAAGCAATTGTCACTATCGGACGAACAGTTCAATAGTGTCATCACATCTCTTGAGAGTGCTGTTGATGAAACAGTAAAACTTGAAAACGAGATGCATGTGCTTAATGTCGAGAAAGAGAGAATCTCTCCATTTGGCAACTTTGATGTCAAGGGTTTGAAAGACTTAGAACGTGAAGGCTTGAAGTTCAATTTCTATACACTTAGCAAAAAGGAACTTGCAAAACTTGAAAAGGCAGATGAGCGTTTCTTGCGCATCAAGTACACAGGAAAGATGTTTGCAGTTGCGCTTATAAATGCAGAGATGCCTGCTGGCATTCAAGCATCCTTATTTGAATTGCCTGAGAATTCCTTAGCTGAGATAGATGCAAAACTAGTATCAGACAGGGAAAGAGTCAAAGCTCTTTCTGAGAAGTTTGTATCAGCAGGATGCTACGTGGATCAGATCAAGGAGAAAATGGCTGAAGCAGATGAGAAAATCATCTACGAAAAAGTCAGCTCAAGTGTCAAGAACGAGGATGATATCATCTACATTTCTGGATATATTCCAGATGAGACGATATCCTCTTTCAAGGACTATTGTAAGAAAAATGTTGTTGGATATCTAATTTCTGCACCAACAGAGGAGGATGCTCCTCCTACAAAGGTAAAGAGAAAAGGTTTTGTTAAGTTCATTGGTCCAGTATTTGATATGCTTAATCTTATTCCTGGATACAATGAAGCCGATATATCACTATGGTTTGAGCTATTCTTGACGTTGTTCTTTGCAATGATCATCGGAGATGCAGGCTATGGCTTGATCTTCCTGCTTGCTGCAATAGGACTGAATGTAAAGAGTAAGAAATGCAATGACCTTAATGCACTGCTGTATGTATTTAGCTCGTCTACAATCGTTTGGGGTGCATTGACAGGAACATGGTTTGGATCAGGAATCATTCTTGAAAAACTATCTTTCTTGCAATTCTTCGTTGTCCCAGCAATTACCAACTTCCCAGAGATTATGGGAGTCGATGCTGCTTGGGCTCAGAATATGCTAATGAAGTTCTGTTTCATGATAGGAACAGTACATATCTCACTAGCTTGCTTGATCAATGTAGTTAGAAAGATTCCAAAGAAAGATCTTTCCTTTGTTGCTGATATCGGTTGGCTGATAGATACTTGCTTGCTATATCTATTGGTTCTATATCTTGTTATTGGAGAGGATGCTCCTCTTACACTTATCGCATCCGGCGTTGGTGTAGGATTCGTGCTTGTCTGTCTATTTGGCGCACAGGCTCCTGGAGTACCATTCGGTAAGGGCGTAAAGGCTTCCCTCGGTGGATTCTTTACCAACTTCTTGAATACAGTTTCCTGTTTCTCCAATATCATGAGCTATATCAGACTCTTTGCAGTCGGAATGGCATCATTGGCAATTGCTCAATCATTTAATGATATGGCAGAGCCTCTATTGCATTCTTTAGCTCTACCAGCAGGCATATTGATTTTGATTATTGGTCATTTGATCAATATAGTAATGGGACTATTGTCCGTAGTTGTACATGGTGTAAGACTTAATGTACTCGAATTCTCCAACCAGCTCGGAATGGAGTGGAGTGGATACAAATATGATCCTTTTAGAGAAAAGAATAGGGATCAAGTAGAAAATGCAGTCTAAAGCAAATAAGGAGTTTGATAATGAATAGTATCGCTTATGTAGGAATGGCTTGTGCTTTGTGTCTATCAGCACTCGGTTCAGGATTGGGAGCAGGAGCTGCTTCCCTAGCATCAGTTGGAGGATGGAAGAAGTGCTATGCAAATGGTAAGGCTGTTCCATTTATCTTGGTAGGATTTGCAGGTGCACCTCTTACTCAGACAATTTACGGCTTCTTGTTGATGAACTTCATCCGTTCAGCTTTCGCTGGTGGTGCAAATGCACTTCTATGCTTCTTCGTTGGCCTATTGGGTGGAACAGCAATTGGTGTATCTGCTTACATCCAGGGAAAGGTTGCTGCAGTTTCTGCAGATGCTTTGGCTGAGACAGGAAAGGGTACAGCTAACTACTTTATCGTAATTGGTATCGTAGAAACAGTTGCTCTCTTCACTCTCGTATTCAGCTTGTTGCTTCTTCAGTAAGGATCAAGTCTTGCATCTAAAGCATATAAATATAGCTTGTAAAGATCTAAGCTCCAGTGCCCTATTTTATATAGGGCTCTTGGAGCTTGATGTTTTTTCAAGTGTTGATGGAAAAATCGAGCTATGTGATGGAATCGTGTTAATGAGCATTGATGAGTATATGAAAGCAAATGCTATTAATGTTCTTGATTATTCAAAGAGTGACAAGGTATCTCTTGAGTTCGAGATTCTATCTTTTGATAAGTTTCTCTATAGGCTATATAAAATTGATTACACTATCGACTATCATATAGCAGTTGTAAATGGCTCACGCATTATAAAGCTTCATGATCCAGATGGAAACACTGTGATCATCAAGGAAGCCGATGATAAGAGAGCCAAGATGTCATATGAGCCAGAATTGATGGATAACCATACAATCGAAACACAGTTTATGAACACTATCATCTTTCAAGAAGAAAAATAGAAAGTATGTTAATAGCCAAATGTTTTAACGATTAATGCATTTTGCTATTGGCGTAGATTCGTCCCTTCAATATTTAACAACTCATCTCTTTTTGGTATTATTTTTCCTATGGTTTTAGATTGTTGTGAAAAGCTTAAGGAGTACTATCCACTAGATGATAATCTAAGAGGATTATCGAGTTTGGAATCAAAGGAGATTCCTCAATTCAATGGCTTTCTTGTTAATAGAAAATCAAGTTGTCTTTACACTGTTAATAAAGGCAGTGTAATTTTTGCAACCAGCTGGAGAGAGAATCCAGATTCAATGGAAACAACTGCAGCGCTTACTGCACGAGCAGGGCACTTTGTTCTATATCTTCCAGGCGAGCCTATGCTTGTAAAATGTGAGGAGGGCAGCGAAGTATCGCTCTTTGAACTATGAATAGCACTAAAGTAGCAAAAGTTAGAAATCTTACAATTGGTGGTAATAGCCCAGTGAGAGTACAGACTATGTACGACTCATCAATTGTAAATGTAGATCCAAATCCAATACTTGAAGAGATATCGAAGCTTGCATCAATGGGATGCGATTTGATTCGCTTTTCATTTGTATCAAAACAAGATGAACCTGTTTTTCGACAGATTTGTAAAAAAAGCGTATTGCCAATTGTTGCAGACATCCACTTTGACTATAAGATGGCACTTCTTGCTCTTGAGTGTGGTGCTGACAAGATAAGAATCAACCCAGGAAACATCGGTGCAAAATGGAAGACTGAAGAGGTTGTAAAGTGTGCTCGTGATAAAGGATCTGCAATTAGAATTGGACTTAACACAGGAAGCCTTCCAAGAGAATCTGAATACACAAATCCAGTAGATATAATGGTGAATTCCGCACTTGAATATATTTCAGACTTTGAAAAATGGGGCTTTGAAAATACAGTAGTTTCCCTTAAGAGTTCAGATATTGAAAAAACAATGGAAGCAAATCGTAAGTTTGCATCTCTTTCTGATTATCCAATACATTTAGGTGTTACTGAAGCAGGAAGTGCAATCATTAGTTCTGTTAGATCTACCTGGGCTCTTGGAAATCTTCTTAACGAACATATTGGAGATACCATAAGGGTGTCTATCAATGGCTCTATTGAAGATGAGGTTCTTGCTGGTACTGAGATTCTAAGAACTCTAGGACTTAGAAAGAGTGGAGTAAGGATCGTTGCATGCCCTCGCTGTGGCCGACATACTTTTGATAGCCATGGTTTTCTAGAGCGTGTTCAAAGCAGGCTTCTTTCAATAGATAAGGATATTACAGTTGCTATCATGGGGTGTACTGTAAACGGGCCTGGAGAAGCTAGAGGTGCAGATCTTGCTGTTACTGGTTTTGGTCGAAAGATTTTCCTGTATAGAAATGGAGAAAACTTTGCACAAGTCGAGAGTGCAGAGGATGCTGAAAGAATATTATTCGACGAAATAGATAAGCTTTAATTATAGATATAAGGAACACATGAATAATTCAATCATTGTAAGGGGAGCTAGAGAGCATAATCTCAAGAATATCGATATCACGCTCCCTAAAGATAGTCTTGTTATAATCTCAGGCCTTTCAGGCTCAGGAAAAAGTTCATTGGCATTCGACACTATATTTGCTGAAGGCCAAAGACGATATATGGAATCTCTCTCAAGCTATGCCAGAATGTTTCTTGGACGCTTGGAAAAGCCTGATGTTGATTCTATCGAAGGACTATCTCCTGCAATTGCAATTGAACAAAAGTCTACAAACAGAAATCCAAGATCAACAGTTGGAACAGTTACAGAGATATATGACTACTACAGACTTTTATGGGCTCGTATTGGCCATATGCATTGTCCTGAGTGTGGCCGTGAGATATCTGAAACTTCAATAGATCAAATCATAGATTTCATCTTCTCTCATCCAGAGGGCTCAAGAATCATGCTTTTGGCTCCTATTGCAAAGGAAAAGAAAGGTGAGTTCAAGGCTATATTGGAAGATAGTAAGAAACTTGGATACCTAAAGGCTGAGATAGATGGAAAGGTCTATAACCTAGAAGAAGGTATTCCTTCTCTTGAGAAGAAGGTTAAACACAATATCTCTATCGTTGTCGATAGAATCAAGACAAATAAGAAAGAAAGGACAAGAATTTCTGATGCTATCGAAAGATGCTGCGAGCTTTCAAATGGACTTGTGGAAGTAACATACCACGATGAAGGAACATCCGAGCTCTACAGCCAGAAGAACTCATGCCCATATTGTGGAATTGCATTTCCTCCAATTGAACCAAGATTCTTCTCTTTCAACTCTCCAATTGGAGCATGTCCTGAGTGTAATGGACTTGGTTCCAATTTTGAATTTGATCCAGATAAGATAATTCCTGACAAGCATCTCAGTTACAACCAAGGTGCAATAAAGACACATAAGCCAACAGCTAACTATTACAGAAGTGAGATCGAAGGACTATATAAGCACTATGGCTATAGTCTGGACTCTCCTATAGAAACATTACCAGATAGCTTTATTCATATCCTTTTGTATGGTGGTGGCGAACGCTTTGACTACATATATGAAGATGGAAAGGGAAAAAAGACAGCTAAGAAAGCTGTTTTTGAAGGTATAATTCCAGAGCTTGAAAGAAGATATAAAGTTACATATTCAATGCAAATCAGAATGTGGATGGATACTTTCAAGAGTGAAGTCATTTGTAAGAAATGCCATGGAAACCGACTCAGAAAGGAAGCTCTTTCAGTACTTATTGGTGGAAAAAGCATAATTGATGTGACACGTATGAGCGTCAACCAATCTATAGAGTTCTTCGATAATCTAAAGCTTACAGATGTTGAAAGAGATATCGGAACATTGATATTCAAGGAAATCAACAATAGGCTTCATTTCTTGAAGAATGTCGGACTTGGATATTTGACTTTATATAGAGCTGCATCAACTCTTTCCGGAGGAGAGGCCCAAAGAATTAGACTTGCAACCCAAATTGGATCTGCTCTCTCTGGTGTTCTTTATGTCCTTGATGAACCATCAATTGGACTTCATCAAAGAGATAACCAAAAGCTCATCGATACTTTAAAGAGCCTAAGAGATCTTGGAAACACAGTTCTTGTTGTTGAGCATGATGAAGATACTATCAGGGAAGCTGACTATGTTGTAGACCTCGGTCCTGGAGCAGGAGAGAGAGGTGGCTTGATTATTGCAAAAGGAACACCTGAAGAGATCGAGAAGAATCCTATGTCAATAACAGGACAATTCTTGTCTGGTGCAATGAAGATCGATGTTCCTGAAGTAAGAAGGAAAGGAAATGGTCACAAGATATCTATCACAGGATGCAGAAAGAACAATCTTAAGGGAATCGATGTAGATATTCCTCTTGGTGCATTTACTGTAATAACAGGTGTCTCTGGCTCTGGTAAATCCACATTCCTAAATGAAATACTCTTAAATGCAATTACAAGACGAGTTGATAAGAAGAAAGATTTATTTGATGGATTTGAAACACTTTCTGGAACAGAATATATCGATAAGGTCATCTCAATAGACCAAAGTCCAATTGGAAGAACTCCAAGATCAAATCCTGCAACATATGTAGATCTGTTCACTCCAATTCGAGAGCTGTTTGCATCTATGCCTGAGGCTAAGATGCGTGGATATAGATCTGGTCGATTCTCTTTCAATGTCCCTGGTGGAAGATGTGAAAATTGTTCTGGTGATGGAACGTTGAAGATTGAGATGCATTTCTTGCCCGATGTATATGTAAAGTGCGATGTCTGTGAAGGAAAGCGCTATAACAAGGAAACATTGGCAGTTACATATAAGGGGAAGAATATATCTGAGGTTTTGGATATGACTGTTGCTGAAGCCTATGATTTTTTCTCCTCCCAGCCAAGAATTATGCGTAAGCTTCAAACACTGAAGGATGTTGGTCTTGATTACATCAAGCTTGGACAGAGTGCATTAACTCTCTCCGGAGGAGAAGCTCAAAGAGTCAAGCTTGCTTTGGAACTATCTAAAGTGCAGACAGGAAAGACTTTATATATTCTTGATGAGCCTACAACTGGACTTCATTTTGCAGATGTCAAAAAACTTTTGGAAGTTTTACAGCGCCTGGTTGATCAAGGTAATACAATTATATTGATTGAACACAATCTAGATGTGATAAAATGTGCAGACTATATCATTGATCTTGGTCCTGAAGGAGGAGATGGAGGAGGCACTGTTGTTGCCAAAGGAACTCCTGAAGATGTAGCCAAGGTCTCTGGCAGTTATACGGGGCTATATCTGAAGAGGTATTTAGATTGATTAAGAGATTATCATCATTGATTCTTATTCTCTTTCTTGCATCCATAGCTTTTGCAATGGATGCATCGACAATCTACTACGCATCTGATTTGGAATTGGAGAAGATGGTGTTGATGAGAGGCTTGGAAACAGCGGGCAGAGCATCAATGCAGAAAGCTCTATATGAATATGAAGGGCTGGATACATACACAGTAAAAGAGAGTGGGGAAAGTGATTTCAATCTAAAGATCAAGTCTGCTGAGAATCTTGAAAAAGATGGGGATGCGCTTGTGATCTCAGGAAACGCATGTATTTCGCTTTCAACAGATAAAGATGGTGAAAAAACATTAAGAGCTGGAAAGATTGTCGTAGATATTGTTAACAAACAGATTACTGCTTTGGAGAATGTTTCTTTGTCTGACAGTAGCAAAGATGCTGCTATAAATGAAATCAGTGCTGATATCATAAGTGTGTTCTGGGAGAATGAAGAGTTTTCAATAACAGATGCAACAACATCATCAAATAGAAAAAACAGTGAAGGAGATGCAATAACATTCTATACAGCAGGTAAGCGTCTTACATATTTGCCAGAGGGTGGAATCATATATGAAGATGGATTCATATCTTCAGATCCTGTAAATAGATATTCAAGCTTGAATGCAGAGAAGATATCAATGCTTCCTGGTGGAGATATGTTTATCTCAAATGCTACTTTGTCAATAGGTAGGGTTCCTGTTCTATATTTGCCATTCTTCTTTTTTCCAGGATCAAGAATACTAGGAAACCCTGCATTTGGATTTGATTCTGCAAAAGGTGCCTTTCTCAACACAACATTTGAAGTTCTGGGCTCGTCGCCAAATGTGGAGAAGGATACAAACAATTCATCATTTACAGCCATATTGCAATCTTCTAGTGACAATGGCTATGAAGAGACTGTTGGATATTACTACGATGCAAAGGACGAACCATCTAATTATCAAGCATGGGCAAAGGATAGTGAGAGTTATATCTCGATTCTGGCAGATGCTTATTCTGGGGAGAATAGCTATGCGCGTCTTTCAAATGGTTTGATTCATTTTGGGCTTGATAGCAAGATCAATCTAGCAAATAAGAAACTGAAACTTGTTGTTCAAGATGGATTTGGATTTTCAAATCCAGCAAACAAGGATATCAATGATTCTATTTTTAGGTACTATGGAATCAATTCTCTTTCATATTCAGATTATGGACTAGCTTTGAATGCAACATTTCCATTCTATTCCGACAACTATGTTCTGGTGGATATGTTGAATCGTCTTGTTGGATTTTCCTTGGATCCTCTCTTAGGGCAAGATATTGAATTCCCAAACACATATTCGCAGTCCTTATCATCATATAGTAGAGCTTTGGAACTAAGTTATCGGCTTCCTAGTAAATATACTAATAAATATTTATCTAACTTAGCTTTATCAAATTTGAAATTCAAAAGTTTATATGCATGGTCTTCAAGTTCAGCTAATAAAGGCTATATTCTTGATGAGATAGAAAAGCCAACATTGAACTTCTCTGTCTCAGGTGCATTCTATGATCTTTCAACAACAGTATCAAAGAATGATGATAACCAAGAGATGAAAGAAGAGAATATACACACGATTACAGATCCATTGCTTTCCCCTTTATATAATGAGAGTGATAAATCCACATCTTCGTCTTCGTCAACCATCTATTCATCAAGCTTGAAATACAATCTATCAGAAGAGCTAAAGTATAAAGATGACTATACAAGTTCCATTCTTACATCTTCTTTGTTTTCATCAACTACTTCAGCTCGTTTCACACTTGATGCAAAACTAGGTTCTTTCTTCTCTCTATCAGATGTTTTAACTCCATCTTATACATATTCTTATACAGAGAAATATAAGGATGAGATTACTTCTGCAGAAAGAGTGAATAAATCATCAATGAACAATGAATTGAAGCTATCTATTCCATATATTGGACTTTCTTACACATTGTCATTGAAGTTGTTGGATAACAAGAAAAACGAAAGCTGGAATGAAGGCATTTCATCAAGCTTTAAAGAAACAAATGACAAGCTTGAGTTTTCCTGGGACAAGAACAGTGTCAAACAACATCAAATAGCTTTCTCAAAAAGCTTTGAAACAGATGCTGGAACATTCTCTCCATCAATTACATATGTTCTTAAGCCTCTTGTTGGAGCAATTCAGCCAAAGCTTGGATATAAATATGGTCCATTTACAACAGCGTTGCAATGGAAGTTTTTGGAAGAGAATGAGAATCAATATTCATCAGACTTGATAGAATTCTCATTAGGTTATAGTGGCTCCTATGTAGTATTTTCGTCTGCTATGAAATATCAAAGTGCAGATTATGATAAGTCGGATTTCTTCCTTCCTCTGTCTTATATTGATTCTTTGACAATAAAGAATAAGGACAGCAAATGGTCCATTAATCAATACATTGACTATTCAGTCTATTCAAAGAAGACTGACAGCAGAAATTACTTCAATTCTATCAAAACAACACTTTCATCTCCGTATGGATCTGTTGCGTTGAATTGGAAGACTCAGGATAGTGATAAGAAAGTCGATTTCAATGATTTGGCTATTAAGCTTAAGCTATCGACTGATCCTTGGCAGTTCTGGAAGGGAAGGATATATCTAAAGCTTGGACTTGATTCTTCATTTACAATGAACATGAACAACCTTGAAGGAGCGTCATTTACAATCTCTCCATCGTTGACATTCTCTATTGCTGAGTTCTTGGATTTCAAGTTCACTATAAACTCATACAACAATAACTTCTATTCATATTTCGATAATGGATTATTCAAGTTTGAGTGGATGATGAATGATTTATTCAGAAGCTTTGATTTCTTTGGCACAGGGCGTGAACATACCAACTTCTTGATGCGAAGTGCTAGCCTTGATGTCGTTCATTATATGGAAGATTGGGATTTGCATTGCACCTATTCAACTGACTTTGTACAATCGGGAAATGTGTACACTTTGATGCCAAGACTATCTGTATATCTATCTTGGAAGACCATGCCAGATTTGAAGGTAGATGAGAAGTGGAAACAGACTCAAGGTTCTTCAGGCAGAACATGGGTGAGGGAATAGCATAATTTATGATAGAAACATATATTTTTTCCTATGATATGGGGCCACTAGTGCTTGGTCCAAATGATAAGAACCTATCTTATCTTGAACTACTTCTTGGTTGTGATATCTATTTGAAGGGCAATAGTTTATCTGCAGATAATCCCAATAAGGATTTGGCAGTATTCCTTGCTCGACTAGAAAAGATCGCATCTGAGCGTGGAGTTCTATCTGAAAGCGAGATCTTCATGGAATACAATATGATAGATGATAATCCCAAGAGCTTTACAAACGTAAGCTCCTCTCCTTTGATGATCAATGTTCTTGGAAAAAGTGTTTGGCCAAAAAGCGAGACTCAGAAATTCTTCTTCAAAGCTCTTTCTTCATCTCAAGTTGTATTTGCTTCCGGTCCTGCAGGAACTGGAAAGACATTTATTGCAATTGCATGGGCTCTTCAGGAACTCTTATCTGGAAGAAAGAACAAGATTGTTCTGACTCGTCCTGTAGTAGAAGCAGGAGAATCGTTGGGATTTTTACCTGGAGATCTTTCACAAAAACTTAATCCTTATCTAAGGCCTCTTTATGATGCTATGGAATACCTGATCTCTCCTGAGCAGATACACAAGCTTGAAGAGAAGGGAGCTATCGAGATCGCGCCGCTTGCGTATATGAGAGGAAGAAGTCTCAATAATTCCATTGTCATTCTTGATGAAGCACAGAATTCAACCTCGCTTCAGATGATGATGTTCCTAACTCGTTTAGGGGAATCTTCACAGGCAATTGTAACTGGAGATCCTACTCAAATTGATCTTCCAAGAAGTAGGGAAAGTGGACTGGAAGAAGCAATGCGAGTGCTAGATGGAATTGATTCGATTTCCATGATAAGATTTACTCATGTTGATACTGTTCGTTCACGTATCGTAAGGGCTATAGTTAAGGCATACTCTAGGGAGACAGGAAATGGCGATTGTTAATACAAATAATAAGATCAAAGACAATAAACCATTTCTTAAATTATCCAAGAAATCCCAATGGGGAATTATCATATTGTCCTTCTTGCTTCTATTCTTTGGATTGTTTCTTCCTGTCTTGATCGGTACATATTCCATTCCTACGGTAAAGACAAGTAGAACATATCGCGTAGGTGAGCTTTCCGATGAGACAATCTATGCGCCAATAGATTTCTCATATATAGATGATGAAGCGACAAATGAGCTATATACACAAGCTGTTTCAAGCATTCTCCCTGCATTCACATATTCAATGAGTGATTCTATCAAGGTTAGAATGCGTGCAGATGATTTTGCATCCCTTATGTCTGCAAAAACTACAATGACACCAGATGAATTCTTAGAAAAATATGATCTAGAGGACAGTGAGAATGTCATGGGACGCTTAGAGGACATGGGTTCTGTCAATGCTCTATTCATGATTCGTCTTATATATGAATGTACAACAAAGGTAATCAGCAAAGGCTTGGTGGATGTATATGGTATATATGATGTAATGCAAGAGGGTTGGGATACTGTAACTCTTGAGTCAGCAGATGAGGCTTTTGTCATAACTCGTGAGGAAGTATCGTTATCTGATTTATTGACACGTAAGGCGTTACCTCAATTTGTTCTGTCATGGATCACTTCGGTTTATCCAAATACAAAAAGCTCAAGCATTGATATTATCATTGATGGAGTAGAGTTGCTTGCAGGAGAGAATGTCAAATATGATGAGATTTTGACTCAGACATGGATAGAAGAGGCAAAATCAAAGGTTACTCCAGTTTTGGTAGAAGTCAAAAAGGGAGACGAACTACTATCTATAGATGAGATTGTTACTGCAAAGACATTAAGAACAATCGATGAGATCAATAGCAAGGCAACTATCAAGGTATCATTCTTTGAGATTGTTGGAAGAATGTTTTACATTGCAACACTAATTGTGATGTTCTTGATCATCTTCATGCGATCCATTCAATATCGATATCGTGTTGCATCCTATACAATCATTGTTCTAGTATTTGTTTTGATAATTATCATCAGTGGATTTTTCTGGGTATCATTCCTTCTAGGAATTGGGTTTGCTGATATAGATGCATTCCTGCCATTCTTTATATTGCCACTTTTGGTTTCAGCTATAACAAATAACAAGATAATGGGGCTTACTGTTTCTGTATTCTTTGCCGCAATGCAAAATACATGGCCTACAAGTAGCATATATACATTCTTTTATATTGTAACTTCTTGTGCTGTTTGTATTTACTTTATTAAATTCAATAATGATAGAATTCAGGTAATAGTACAGAGTCTGGAAAGCGCAGCAGCAGTTGCTTGTGCAACATTTGTATTTGCGCTTCTCGAAAAACAGGTCTGGGGATCAATACTTGTTTCTGTTTTGGGATCATTTATAAATGTTCTTCTTGCGCACTTTGTTCTTTCTGTTTTGCTTCCAATCTTTGAACGAGTATTCAATATTCCTACAGGCTATAGACTACATGAGCTATCATATACAGATACTCCTGCACTAAACAGATTGAATCAGGTTGCTCTCGGTACATATAACCATGCGAAGAACGTTTCTGATATGGCATATGCGGCTGCGAAAGCTATTGGTGCAAATGCAGAGCTTGCTCGCGTTGGTGCTTTATATCATGATATTGGAAAGACAGAGCACCCTGAATACTTTGTAGAAAACCAGACAGGCAAGAATGCTCATGATGATATTTCTTCAACCCTCTCTGCAGCTATCATCAAGAGCCATGTAAAGATTGGTGTAGAAAAGGCAAAGGAAATAGGGCTTCCTCAGGAAGTTATCGATATCATTGCAGAGCACCATGGAAATGATTTGATTAAGTTCTTCTATAACGAGGCTATGAAGAACAATAAACTTGGTTCAACAGTTTCTGAGGAGGATTTCAGATATTCAGGGCGTATTCCTTCAACTCCAGAATCAGCTATCGTAATGCTAGCTGACTGCGTCGAGGCTGCAACTCGAACTATCAAGAATCCTAACCACCAGAAATATGAGAAGTTCATCTCCAATATCATTACTGATAAGATCGCTCATAAACAACTCGATAACTCAACCTTGACTCTTACAAATCTTGAGAAGATCAAGGAAGCATTCATCCATCAGTTGATGGGTAGAGACCACCACAGAATTGAATACGATAACGATAAATAATAGGAAATAAGATGTATTACATTGAATCAAACGACGAACGAATTGACTTGGATTTGGTTAAGAAAGATCTTGATGCTTTTCTCTCATATCTAGGAGAGAAAAGAGATTTCTCTCTTAGCTTCATTACAGACGAGGAGATTCAGAGCTTGAATCGAGAATATCGAGATATCGATAGTCCAACAGATATCCTTACATTTGCACTCACTGACGGTGAACAGTTTCCCGTAATGGATGAAGAGGATGAGGAGATGGGAGACATATTCATCTCGATAGATTCCATGGAAAGAAATGCAAAGGAATTCAATGTAACACCAGAAGAGGAACTAAAGCGTCTGCTTTTGCATGGCCTATTGCATTTACGTGGATTGGATCATAAAACCAATGATTTTTCCACAGAACCAATGCTAATTGAACAAGAGAGAATACTGAGAGAGTTGGCAATTATCTAATTCCTTATTATATTCTGTTCAAATAAACTTGTTTTAATGCTAAACTTTATGTTGGTGATTATAGTTTCTATTGCTTTTTTAAAGCAAAAGTGGTAGAGATAAATCAAGCATATTCGGATATATAATTATCGATTGATTAAGGAGAATAATCATGAAAATTGGTATTAACGGATTCGGAAGAATCGGAAGGTTTGTTTTCCGCGCTGCAATGCAGAGAGAAGACGTCGAAATCGTAGGCATCAACGACCTTTGCCCAGTAGACTACCTAGCATACATGCTAAAGTATGACACAATGCACGGTCAGTTCAACGGAACTATCGAAGCAGATGTTGAGAACTCTCTTCTTATTGTTAATGGAAAGAAGATCAGAGTAACAGCTTGCAAGGATCCTAACGAGCTTAAGTGGGACGAAGTTGAAGCTGAGTACGTTGTTGAATCAACAGGTCTCTTCCTTACAAAGGAGAAGGCTCAGGCTCACATCAACGCTGGTGCTAAGTATGTTGTTATGTCAGCTCCTTCAAAGGATGACACACCAATGTTCGTTTGTGGTGTAAACGAAAATGATTATGTTAAGGGAACACAGTTCGTTTCTAACGCTTCTTGCACAACAAACTGTCTTGCTCCAATCGCTAAGGTTCTTAACGACAACTTCGGTATCGTAGATGGCCTTATGACAACAGTTCACTCAACAACAGCTACTCAGAAGACAGTTGACGGACCTTCAATGAAGGACTGGAGAGGTGGTAGAGCTGCTTCTGGCAACATCATCCCATCATCAACAGGTGCTGCTAAGGCTGTAGGAAAAGTTATTCCCGAACTTAACGGAAAGCTTACAGGTATGAGCTTCCGTGTTCCTACAATCGACGTATCAGTTGTTGACCTTACTTGCAGACTTGCAAAACCTGCAACATATGAAGAAATTAAGGCTGCTGTTAAGAAAGCAGCCGAAGGCGAACTTAAAGGAATTCTTGACTATACAGAAGATGATGTAGTATCAAGCGATTTCCTCGGAGATCCTCATACATCAATCTTTGATGCTAAAGCAGGTATCGCTCTTAACGATAACTTTGTAAAACTCGTTTCATGGTACGACAATGAATGGGGTTATTCAAACAAGGTTGTTGATTTAATCAGCTATATCTCAAAGGTAGATGCTAAATAAAAAATCAGCAAAATGATTATTGCCGCCTTCGGTTATTACCGAGGGCGGTTTTTGCATACATACATAATCTGTGTCATATGTTTATACGGTCAAGATATGTTGTCCGATGTACAATGATTTGAAAAATAAATAGTAATAACATGTGTTGATAAAACCTAATGAACTAAAATATGTTAAAAATCACATACTTATTTTAGACAAACAGTATTGTTATATGAGGATTATTTTATTGAAAATCAATTTTTGAAAAGGATTTAGTTAAAAAAATTACAACAAAAATCGGTTTTTGAACGGAGCAGAGCACAAAAATATGAACATCAAGCATAATACATTTATCTTAAATCATCTGAAAATAAGCAATTTTTAACATATAATATTTTTTACTTATGCATTTGTATATTTATAAGGGCAAAATTTGGTGAAATAGCCGATTGAAAAAATATTAACGATAAGGTAATATCAATACATCATTGGGTAATGTCATAGGACATAGGACATGGAAATCCTTATGATTATGGTAATTCAATTTTTAGCTGAATTAATGA